>CALWTH010000015.1 GCA_944384405.1 uncultured Clostridia bacterium | reverse complement strand
GGCTACCCCTTGCTACACTTGGTGCTAATGCTATAAAATCTTCTCCATCTATATAGTATTGAACATTACCTATTGGTTGTATCCTTGTTACTGGTTTACCTCCTGTTAAATCACTTGGGTTATATACTTCTTTGGCATATTGCCCCAAATAACCATTTGTACTTGAACTTGAATTTCCTATTGTAACTTCTGGTATATGTGTTGAATAGTTGTATATTTCCGCTAATGCGTAACAATTCCAGAAGGCCTCTTCTCCTATACTTGTCACACTGCTTGGGATGGTTATACTGGTTAAGTTGGAGCAATAATAGAAGGTCATATATCCTATACTTTCTAGTTGTGAGTTTGCTCCAAAGGTTACTGTTTCTAGTGCAGAGCAATTACCGAAGGCCTCTTCTCCTATACTTGTCACACCGCTTGGGATCTCTATACTGGTTAAGTTGGAGCAAGAAAAGAAGGCATATTCTCCTATACTTTTCACACCGCTTGGGATCTCTATACTGGTTAATGCATCGCAATCACGGAAGGCTCCATCTCCTATACTTGTCACAGAATATTCATTCCCTTTTACAGCTACATTATATCCAAAATTGCTATAGGTTACTGGCAATAACGACTCGGGAACAGAGTATGCTTTTGGTATAAAGTCTAGTATTGCTGTACTTGTTGGACTTTCGACACCTGTTATGGCAGCATTATAGTTTTCCATATTAAAAGTAAAAGATTGTTTTTCTGGACCATATTGTACATCTACTGAATTATATAATAAACCTCCAATTATCATTTGTATTGGCATAATAGTAGCCATCATAGCCGCATCTTGATCTAATGTAGCATATGAAGTATAATCTTCTTGATCAATTGTATAACTATCTACAGTTTGTATAGTCATTGGAAAATAATTTTGTGGTGTTGCTTCCATGGCCTCCGCATTTTCATTGCGCCATAATAGTGGATTTTCAATAAGTTGTGTTTTCTGATTTGGAAGTTTTATATTTAAATCTTGATAAAAATAAATCGCATTCATTTCAGATTCTGTATCTTCCATTGTTCCAAATATCAAAGTCCTTGAAGAAACTATATCATATCCTATTGTCTCTGGTATAACAACATCTCCGCCTGATCCACCGTAAGATCTTAGCGTAGCGGTCCCTTCATCAACAGAAAAAACCATATCTGTTATTTCTTCTATTGGCAATTCACCACGAGAGATTGTTATTGTGTAGGTAAAGCCGGCACTTTTTATACCTGTTGTTACATCGTCTAGGGCTAAACCTAGGACTATTCGCTCTGTGCCGTCTGCTGCTATTTCGATATTGCCTGAGTCACGCAAAATGGTGTTTTCTAGTGATGTTGGTGCTGTTATTTGTGCGTTTATTATCTCACTGCCTAGGTTATGTATATCTATTACTATATAAAATGCATAACCTTGATTGTCGTTTGTTGGTGAGCCGTATGTTAGGTCTAAGTCTGGTGATGAAGCACTCCACTTTTGTCCTGGCTTTGTTACTACTTCATCCTCGTATGTGGATTCATGATCGGTGTATGATAGTTTGCCAAAGTCTGTTTCGGAGATATTATCTCCTGCATCCTTTATTGTGCTTACGTTTTGATTATGTGTTGTACTATTAACTGGTGTTGTAGATAATGCTCTATACACACTTAAATCTAGTTCAACAAACACATCGTTTATTTCATAACTTACACTACCACTTATGGAGTAACTTACACTTAGTGCACTGTATACTCCAAAACATAGTACTGCTATACTAAAACATAACGATACTAAACTAAAGAATAACTTAGACTTTCTGTTCATACTTTTTCTCCTTTTCCCATTTCCCCGGACCATCTAATTTATTATTAGGTGTACTTCTTTAAAAAAAAATTATTAAATTTATTTTGAAAACAGGTCAAAAGGTGATATTCTTTTAGTGATTAGACAAAATATATACATAATATTTACAAAAATGGTACACCTAATAATAAATTAGATGTACCATTTTTTTATAGCACTCTCTCATGTCATGTCGAATGAAGTGAGACATCTATAAGATTTCTCGCTACGCTCGAAATGACAATAAATATGGTCAGAATGACACCCTTTTGTCATGCTGACCTTTGCCTACCTGACGGAGAGGAAGCATCTCTTGCTCTTGGAGATTCTTCGCCTTCGGCTCAGAATGACATTGGGCAAAAACTGCACTGGTATCTCAGAATGACACCACCTTTCCTTACCGTGTCGAACGGTGTCGAAATGTGTCGAATGATGTCGAAAATCATAAAAAATACACACTGAACAAATCAGTGTGTAAAATTTGATATTAAATAATGTTTTCAACAAACTCTTTTGCATCGAATACATCAATGTCGTCAATAGTTTCACCTGTTCCGACAAAAACAACAGGAAGTTCAAGTTCGTCTGCAATAGCAAACACAACTCCACCTTTTGCCGTTCCGTCAAGTTTTGTTAAAATTATTCCATCAATTTTAACATATTCATCAAAGTGTTTAATTTGGCTAAGTGCGTTTTGCCCTGTTGTTGCGTCAAGGACAATGAATGTGTATTTATTTGCCTCACTATACTCTTTATCAATAACCTTATCAATTTTTTTAAGTTCTTCCATTAAATTGGTTTTTGTTTGAAGTCTGCCCGCAGTGTCAATGATGAGAACATCAGTATTTTTGGCTTTTGCACTTGAAACACCATCAAAAACAACTGCTGCAGCATCTGTTCCCTCTGCGTGTTTGACTATTCGCACTTTATTTCTATTCGCCCATTCGGTGAGTTGGTCGCTCGCAGCGGCACGAAACGTGTCGCCTGCAACCAAAGTGACTTCTTTTTTTTGACTTTTGAAAAATTTTGCTAATTTGCCTATTGTTGTGGTCTTTCCAACCCCATTGACACCAACAATTGTTATTATTGCAGGATATTTTATTTCAACTGTTGGTAATTGTTGCATAATTTCAACAAGTATTGTCTTTAAGGCGTTTTTGACTTCTGCAGATGTTCTTATCTTGTTTTTTCTTGCATATAAGCGAAGTCTATCAACAATTTTTTCACTACATTCAAAGCCAACATCAGATGAAATTAATATGTCAGTTAGTTCTTCATAAAACTCATCATTTAGTTCACCGCCGGAAAGCAAAGCGTCAAGTTTGCGAGCGAACGCTTCCTTTGTCTTTTTTAAAGCCTCTGATATTTTTTTAAAAAGTCCCATTATTTATTCTCCTCAACATTTTTAAGTGCATCAGCAAGTTGAACGCTAACCATCTTTGAAACACCTTTTTCTTCCATTGTGACACCATACAAACAGTCAGCAAGTTCCATCGTTGGCTTTCTGTGTGTAATGACAATAAACTGTGTGATTTTACTAAATCTTCTAAGATATTCAGCAAATCTTCCAACATTTGAATCATCAAGTGCTGCTTCAATTTCGTCAAGAAGACAAAATGGCATTGGTCTAAGTTTAAGAATTGCAAACAATATTGCAATTGCAGTGAGTGCCTTTTCTCCACCTGACAAAAGTGTTATATTTTGTAGTTTTTTGCCTGGTGGCTCTGCAACAATATCGACACCAGACTCCAAAAGATTGCCTGGATCAGTAAGTTCCAGCCTTGCATTTCCACCACCAAACAATTCACGGAATGTTGTTTTGAAGTGCTCATTAATTTTGTCAAATTCAGTTTTGAATCTCTGAGTCATCTCTGCCGACAACTCTTCAATCACCTGCAAAAGATTTTGTTCTGCTTTTTCAAGGTCATCAGCTTGTTCTTTTAATCCGTCATAACGCTCTGATATGAGTTTAATATCTTCAATAGCATGAACGTTTACATATCCTAGTTTTGAAATATCACGCTTAACCTCGGCAATTTCAGGCATTGCTTTATCAATATCAAAATCTTGACGAACAAATTGTTGACATGACGCATATGTGAGAGAATATTCTTCATAAATACGCTCTTGCATTTGCTCGATTTCAGTATCAACTTTTTCAAGTTGATGTTGTGCATTTGTACGCCTATCACTAAGTTTTGTGATATCGTCCATAACTTTCATCTTTTTGTCGTTTAATTTTTGTATTTCAGTCTGTAATTGTTGCTTTTTTGATTCAAAATTCTGCATTTCGGCACGAAGAGTAGCAAGTTTGTTCTTTGCCTCTTGATTCGCCTCTGTTTCAATTTGGGCTTTTATGATATTTTCAGCTTCATATATTGTCTTGTCCAGTTTGTCAATGTCATTTTGATAGTTGACTTTAAGTGCATTATTGACTCTAATTTCTTCATTTAAACGGTCAAAATCCTGTTCATATGATGTCTTTTGTGCTTCTCTTGATGCAATTTCGACTTTGACTTTTGTCATATTTTCGTTAATTTCGTCTCTTTTTTTGCTTAACTCTTGATATTTTGCCTGTCTTTCTTCAATGAACTTGTTTGCCGATGACCTATTTTGCATTGCAGTGCTTTCAAGTTCATCAATACTTTCAAGTTCTTTGGTTAGTGTTTCAATCCTAATTGCTGTTGCGTTGTGCTGATTTTTTAAACTTGTTTGCTCTTCAATCTCGTCATTTAATATTGACGTGAATGATGCAAGTTTTTCATTTTCTTTAGCATAACCAATCTCTGTTGAATTTTTAACTTCAAAAAGTTTATTTATTTCAAATTTTAATTGTTCGTATTGTTTTTGAGAAGATGTTATGTTTTGTGTTTTGAGTTCCAAATCTTTTTTAAGTTTGTCAAGTTCTTGAGTTAGCGTCTTTATTTCACGGTCACGACTAATAAGGTTTGCAACTTCGTGCTTTTTTGAACCACCAGTCATTGAACCTTGTGGATTGATGACATCTCCGTCTAACGTCACAATTTTATATGAAAGTTTTGTCTTATTAGAAATAGAAATTGCAGTGTCAAGATTGTCCACAATAATTGTTGTTCCAAGAAGGTTTGAAATAACATTTTTAATATTGTCATCGTATTGAATTAGGTCGCTAGCAAGTCCAAAACAACCTGCATATGTTAGTGCTTTTGCATCTTCCTGCGCTATTGCTCTTGGTCTAAGTTTTGTAATAGGTAAAAATGTTGCACGACCAAACTCATTATACTTTAAGAAATTGATAAGGTCTTTTGCGTTTTGCTCATCAAATGTAACAATATTTTGAACAGCGCTTCCAAGTGCAATTTCAATAGCAGTTTCATACTTTTCTGGCACTTTGATAAGTGATGCTAAAACGCCAACCATCTTTGCTCTAACCTGCGAATTTTTTTCGCTCTCTTTCAACAATTTTTTAACTGCATATGAATATCCGTCATATTCTTTTTGCATTTCTTCCAAAAGAGTTTTGCGGTTTTCATAAACTTGCAACTTTGAACTTTCACGATAACGCTCTTCTTGCAATGTTTGAATATCTTGTCTTAATTGTTCTTGTTTTTTTCTTGCATTATTTAAGTTTAAAACTGCCTCATCTTGCTTTTGCTTTAACTTTTCAACTTCATCTTCAACTTCTTTTTTAGCCTTTGTCTTTTCGGTAACACTTTTTTCAATTTCTTCAAGTTTTGAAGTCAATTCTTCAAGGTTTTGTTTTAGCATATCTCTTTCAGCTTTGTACTTGCTGAAATTTGCTTTAATATCTGTTAATCTATCCAAAGCATCAATCATTTTTTGTTGTGAATCTTGCGTTTGGTCCTCATGCAAACTAAGTTCATCAACAATTTTTAAGTAGTCATTTGATAATTCATCATATGATGCGTTAAGTTTTTGCAAACTTTCCACAACTTCATCATACTTATCTTTTTTGAATTTGAGTTCTGCACTATCTTTTTGAATTGTGTTTGTGCTATTCAATAGGTCAATTCCAATTTTTGCCTTTGTTTCGTTAAGGTTTGAAATACGCTCACGAATGACATTTGCCTCACCTGACTGCTTTTCAAGTTCAACTGTCAAATGTAATATAGATTCATGGCTTGCGTTTATCTCTTGGTCAATGTTATTTACTTCTTCTGTGTGCCTATCGTATTGCTTTGTGCAATCAGAAAGTTCTTCTTGCCTTTGAATAAGTTCTTCTTCAATGGCACTAAGTTTTGTGTTTATCTGTTGTTTTGTTGTGTTGGCGTTATTGTAACTATAAACATATGTATTGACTTCAAGGTCTTTTAATCTATCTTTAAGTCCAAGCCAAATTTTAGCATTTTCTGCCTGTTTTTTAAGTGGTCCCATCTGTCTTTCAAGTTCAGCAAGAATATCACCTGCACGTGAAAGATTGTCACGAGTACGTGCAAGTTTTCGCTCTGCGTCTACTTTTCTTGACTTAAACTTCGAAATACCTGCCGCATCTTCAAAAATAGCACGCCTATCTTCTGGCTTTGAGGAGATTATTTCATCAACTTTACCCTGACCAATTATAGAATAGCCGTCTTTACCAATACCAGAGTCATACAAAAGATTTGTTATATCTTTTAATCTAACTGGCGTTCTGTTGATAAGGTATGCACTTTCGCCACTGCGGTATAGTTTACGAGTTATTGCAACTTCGTCATTGTCATAGTTAAAATATCTATCTGTGTTGTTAAATATGAGTGTAACTTCGCAATAAGACAAACTTTTACGCTTTTCTGTTCCGTTAAAAATAACATCTTGCATAGATGAACCACGAAGAAGTTTACTGCTTTGTTCACCAAGAACCCACCTTATTGCATCACTGACATTGCTTTTTCCACAGCCGTTTGGTCCAACAATAGCCGTTATTCCTGAATCAAACTTAATGACAGTTTTATCTGCAAACGACTTGAATCCTGCTAGTTCAATTTGTTTAAAATTCATTGTTTCTCCTCGATTTTATCCAGTATCATTTGTGCACATTGTTTTTCGGCAATTTGCTTGCTACTGCTTTTTGCAGTGGCACTATATTCACCCATAACTGCACGAATTGTGAAAGTTGGGTTATGTGATTGACCTGTTTGATCTATTAATTCATAATTTACAGTTAAATTATATTTTTGTGCGTATTCTTGTAATTTAGATTTACTGTCCAAAAGTTCAAGATTTTCTTCATTGTCCAAAAAAATGTTACTTAAAACAAACTTTTCGCACTCATCTAAGTTTGAATCAAGATATATCGCCGCAACAAGTGCTTCAAACATATCACATTTGATTGAATCAGTTAAACTTTTACAACTTTTTCCAAGTTTAACATACTCACCAACTTCAAGTCCGTCAAACACTTGACACAAGTTTTCCATTGATACAGTGTGTGCTCTCATTCTCGACAGTTCGCCCTCGTCGTATGACTTATCTTGAAAATAATATTTTGCAATCAAAAAGTCTAGTATGCTATCTCCTAAAAATTCAAGTCGCTCATAATTATCTAAGCCATAAGATGAATGAGTCAATGCCTTATGAAAAAGATTTTCATCATGAAAAACATAGTTTTTTAATTTAATCATTATGTTCTCCAATTTCTAAATTAATTTCTGGCATATTTTCAATCATGTTTTTTATGTGTTCGTTGACTTTGTTTATCTCCAATTTTCTTGCCTGTTCAATGGCAGCACAAATTGTGACATCTTTGCTTGAACCATGAGATTTTATTATAGTCTTTTTGCAACCAATAAATATTGAACCGCCGTATTTGTTATAATCAAGTTTATCTTTCACCTTGCCAAGAGCTCGTTTGCAAAAAAGTGCTCCAATTTTACTAATCAAAGTGCTGAGCATAGCTTGTTTCATAACTTTGGTTGTGAATTTGACTGCACCTTCAACTGACTTTAAAAGTATATTCCCTGAAAATCCGTCAGTTACCATGACATCAACATCACCCGTCATGAAATATCTCGCCTCGACATTTCCAATAAAGTTTATTGGAAGTTGTTTAAGTAGTGGATATGTTTGTTTGCAAAGTTCGTTACCCTTTTTCTCTTCACTACCATTTGACAAAAGTGCAACTTTTGGATTTTCCACTCCAAACATAATTTTATAATAAAGTGAGCCCATCAAAGCAAAGTGACATAAATTTAGTGGTTTACACTCGACATTTGCGCCACAGTCAATAAGACATACCATTCCGCCCTTTGCAGTTGGGAAAAATGGTGCAAGCGCTGGACGTGAAACTCCTTTTATTCTGCCAATTTTCAAAAAGCCACCTGTAAGCACTGCCCCTGTTGAACCTGCACTGATTAAAGCAACACAGTCATCATTGTTTTTTAAATAATCAAAAGCGACAACAAGTGAAGATTCGGTCTTGTGCTTTATTGCGTCTGTTGGAATATCGTCGTTTGTAATCACATCAGGTGCATGAATAATTGTGAGTCGTGAACTGTCATATTTTTTTGTTTTTAACAAGTTTTTTAAAATATTTTCATCACCTGTTAAAACGATTTCTATATCATCAAATTTTTTAAGTGCCATAATTGTGCCGTCAATCACGCAGTTTGGTGCATGGTCACCGCCAAAGGCATCAATAACTATTTTCATAAGGCAACTCCCTAAGCAAATTTTACCATATTATATCATAATATAATCAATAAAAAAAAGCAAGTATTTAAGATACAACTTGCTTTTCTGTTTTTAATTCAAAATTAAGTTATTCTGCCTTGGCTTGTTTCTCAGTTTCAACTACTTTTTTACCATTGTAATATCCGCAATGTGGACAAACCTTGTGTGGCTGTTTTTGTGCGTGACACTCTGGGCACTCAACAAGTGTTGGAACACTTGCCTTGAAGTTTGCAGAATTTCTTGTGTTTCTTCTTGCTTTTGACACTTTACGTTTTGGAACTGCCATTTTTTCCTCCTATATTCAACTTGCCAATAAAGGCAGTTTATTTTTAACTTTTTTATTATAATATCAATTTTGCAACATGTCAACAAAAATTTTATTATTTGCAAAGTCTAACGCAATCACGTGCAATAACTAGTTCTTCGTTTGTTGGTATTCTATAAATTTTCACTTTGCTGTCTGGAGTAGATAACTCTTCAACAGTACCACGTGGCAAATTATAGTTTTTGTGTTTGTCAAGTTTTATTCCCAAAAATTCAAGATCAGATGTGCTGTAATCACGAACATCTTCTTGATTTTCTCCAACACCACCAGTAAACGCAATTCCGTCAAGTCCACCCATTGCAGCGGCATACGAACCAATGTATTTTTTTATTCTATATGAAAGCATCTCAATGACTAATTTCGCCTTTTCGTTGCCTTCTTCAATTTGTGCATTGTTGTCACGCATATCTGATGAAACACCATTTATACCAAGAACACCACTTTTTTTGTTTAAATAGTTTGTTATCTCTTTAAGTGTCCAACCAGTCTTATTTGCGATGTATTCAAGAACTGATGCGTCCAAATCTCCGCATCTTGTACCCATTATGAGCCCTTCAAGTGGCGTAAATCCCATTGAAGTATCAATACTTTTGCCGTTCTTGACTGCGCAAACGCTTGAACCGTTTCCAAGGTGAATTGTTATGAGTTTAAGTTCTTCAATAGGCTTGCCTATACACTTAGCAAGTTCACCAGAAACATACTTGTGTGAAGTACCATGAAAACCGTATTTTCTTATCTTCCACTCTTTATATGCTTCATATGGTAGGCCATAAAGATAGGCATAATCTGGCATTGTTTGATGAAAAGCAGTGTCAAAAACTGCGACATTTGGCTTATCTGGACAAAGTTTCATACATGCCCTTATACCAGCAATGTTTGCTGGCATATGAAGTGGACCAAGTGGTTTAAGTTCTTCAAGATTTTTCAAAACTTCATTATCAACGACGGCACTGTCTTTATAAATTTCTCCACCATGAAGAACGCGATGTCCAAATACATTTACTTCATCAAGTGACTTCAAAACTCCATATTCTTTATTTGTGAGAACTTTAAACACCTCACCAATTGCTTCGGTGTGTGTTGGCATATAGACTTTAAATTCCCTTTCTTGTCCATTTGCCTTATACACAACAAATGAGTCAGCTAATCCAATTTTTTCGCAATTGCCTTTTGCAATTACTTTTTCTCCGTCCATATCAAAAAGCTGATATTTGAGTGAACTACTTCCTGCATTGATAACTAATACCTTCATTTTTTCTCCTTACATTGCAATACTGTGATTGCTGATAAATTAACTATATCCATAACAGTTGCTCCCCTCGACAAGTCATTGACTGGCTTTGAAAAGCCAACCGCTATTGGACCAATTGCGCTAAGGTTTCCAAAATATGAAATTGCCTTATAGCATATATTTGCCGAATTCAAATCGGGAAATATCAAAACATTATTTTTTCCATAGTACTTGGCGTTTTCGCCAAGTTTTGTTTTTGCGACATTTTCAAGAAGTGCACAATCAAGTTGCACTTCACCCTGTGCCAAAATATCACTTTGCTTTGTAAACTGCTGATATGCACTTTTTACTTTGTCAACGCTATCACCTTTTGCACTTGAATTAGTGGAATAAGACAAAAAGGCAACTTTTGGAACAATATTTGTAAGTTTATTAAACTCTTCGGCAGTCCTAAGTGCAATTTTACAAAGCTGGTCACTTGTTGGCTCAATGGTGAGCCCACAGTCCGCTAAAGCAAATGGATTATCTGTTAAACTATTTTTGCCAACCATAAGCATATATGAACTGACAAAGTCATCACCACGTAAAAGTTGTAAAGCAGGTCTAAATGTAGTCGCCGTCGGAACTTCTGCACCTGCAACCATACCATCAGCATAATCAAACTTTAATAACATTGTTGCAAAGTAAAAAGAATCCAAAATAAGTTTTTTGGCCTCATCCGCCGTCATACCCTTATCTTTTCTTGCCTCATACAAGGCTTGTGATAATTCATCTGTCTTTTCAAATGTTTTTGGGTTTAATATCTTGAACGATTTAAACTTTTTATTTTGCATAATTAGTGAGCTTTCATCACCAATCAAAATCACATCACAAATATTATGTTTTTTAAGATACAAAACAGCTTGTTTTATTCTATCAGAAAAAGCCGCTTCTGGAAATATTAGTGTTTTTTTACACTGCTTTGCTTTGTTTCTTAGATATTTAAAAAAATTCATATGCCCTCTTCTAAGTAAAACACTTTACACATATAGTACAATAACGACAACTACTTTGTCAAAAAGTTTTTATGAAAAAATTTTTATCTATCGCCATAATTATCATATTGATAGCAATAATTTTATCACCAACAAAATACATTGGTGTTTGCTTTGATGCAATTACTGTTTGGGCAACTGTGCTTCTCCCCTCATTATTGCCATTTTTTATTTTTACAAAACTTTTAACATCGCTTGGATACGTAAAGAATATTTCAAATTATTTCGGCAAACTAATGTACAAGACATATAACGCCCCACCAATTTCTTCATATGCCTTTATCATGAGCATCTTAACTGGATATCCAGTTGGAAGCAAACTCATATCTGACCTATACAAAAACAAAATGCTTTCAAAAGACGATGCAAAAAAGTGTATTGCTTTCACTTCCAATTCAGGTCCCATGTTCATACTTGGAAGCGTTGGTGTGGGTATGCTTTTATCGGCTCAGGCTGGGTACATTTTGTATGCATCTCACATACTTGGGGCACTTTTAAACGGACTTTTATACAGGGGCAAAAAAAGTCAAAATATAAACTTGCCATATGAGATAAAAGATATGAAAAGTGATGCAACGCTATCAAGTTGCGTTATGGATAGTATTTTTTCTGTGCTACTTATTGGCGGAATTGTCGCAGTGGCTTTTATTCTCATTGAAATATTGAATAGTTTGAACGTATTCTATCCTATCGTAACACTACTTAACTATGTTGGTGTTGACAAAAGTATTTCATCAGCAGTGCTTAGTGGTATGCTAGAAATAACAAAAGGGTGTATTGACATATCTTCTCTTTCACTGTCTTTATATACAAAGACTGTTTTGTGCAGTGCTATCATATCTTTTGGCGGAATTTCAACAGCGATGCAATCTATGGCTTTTTTAAAAGACATAACTGGGTATGGATATTTCATTAAACAAAAAATGACACATATGATATTTTCTTGCATCATATGTGCCATACTTGCCATTGCACTAATTTGAATAATATTCACCTAGTTTTTGCTTTAAATCTGCAACCAAAAATCTTATTGGGTGAGCTTTGACTGACATATAAGAAAGAGCAACAACATACGCACTAAGATTTTTTATATCGAGCTTGTTTACGCAATCTTGCATACATAGTATCAAATATTGCAAATCGTTTTTTAAGTCTTGTTTGACTTTTTTATAAGAATTCAGTTCGTCATTCATTTGCTTCAAAATAATTTCGGCATCTGCCATAAACTTTGAAAGTGGGGTGTCAGTATATTGCTTTGGTTTTGGTTTTTGCTCATCAGCCTCAGTTTGCTCAACATTGTTATTTTGTTCATTAGGCTTTTGTGCAACTAATGTGTGATTTTGATTGTCTAGGTCAAAACAATATTTAATCGCTTCTTTAAACGGAACAACCACTGTTTGTGCAAAATTTTCAAATTCGTTCATATCTTCGCTTGTAAAATAATTTTTCAAAAACTCGTGAAAGTTGAGTTTTTTATCTCTTATGTCCACAAAAATACAAAAAACAAGTGGAAGAACAATCGCCTTACTTTCTGGCATAACAAAATATCCGTCTTTGGTTGGCAATTTAACTTTTGCTCTATTGAATTCCCTATCAAAATTGAAGTTTTGCATACACTCTGCAATAAGTTCATAAATTTCTTTTGAATCACTTATATTTTGCAAAATTTTTGCAATTAAATTTTCTGCGAAAATAAATCTACCATTTATTAATTCATCACAACTTGCGATGCAAGCGTGAACATTTTTTAATGCACTGTCACTTAACATTTTTTCTCCTTAGTATTTTTTTGTATTTTATCATAACCATATAAAATATTCAACTTAATATTATAAATTAATATATTTGACGAAAATATTGCCATGTGTTATCATATAAAAAACGGAGAAAAAATGGACAACCGAGAACAAGAGACAACATTACATAAACTTATAGTTTTGTTTGTGTTGGAAAAGATTGAAATACCTTTGACTGAACAATCCATAATAGATATATGCTACGGAAAAAACAACTGGATAGACAACTATATGGAGTGCAAAGAAATTATATTTAGTTTGGTCGAAGCGGGATTTATATATAAAACAAATGGCAACAGCGAAGAAGATCGTTACACTATCACCTACACAGGAAGAAATTGCCTTTCGCATTTTTATGAAAGAATTGACAAAGATCTTCGCGATCAAATAACTGAATATGTCAAAGAAAACAGAATGGCTTTTAAACGCTCACAAGAATATGTCAGTACAATTGACAGAAATTCTGACGGAAGCTACACAGTTTGTCTTAAAATTCGCTCTGCACTCATTGACGAACCTATGTTTGAAATCAAAATAAAAGCACCATCAAGACAAAGTGCAATTGGTGCAACAAACATTTGGCGAGATAAAGCACACTTGATATATGAAAATGTTTATGAAACTCTAATTGATATTGAAGAAGAATAATGGAGAAAATAGTGGAAACAAAACAACAAAGTGTAAAACCAATACTAAACATTGTCAATCTCACCAAAAAGTATGGTGATAGAGTTGCTGTTGACAACATATCACTAAGCGTTTTTCCTGGGCAGATAATGGGATTTTTGGGTGCAAATGGCGCCGGCAAAAGCACAACAATAAAAATGCTAACCGGACTTGCTCACATAACTTCTGGTAATGCCTATATTTGTGGCAAATCAGTAAAAACATCTTTTGAACAAGCAATTAAAAATGTTGGAGCAATGATTGAAACACCTGTTTTTTATCCATACCTTTCGGGATACAACAACTTGAAGTTTTTTGCTAAACTTTCAGGCAATGTATCAACTCAAAGAATAAATGAAGTTGCAACACTTGTTGGACTTTCAAACAGAATAAAAGACAAAGTTGGTAAATATTCACTTGGCATGAAACAGCGTCTTGGCGTTGCACAGGCACTACTTAGCAAACCAAAGCTTCTAATTTTGGACGAGCCAACAAATGGACTTGACGCAAATGGAATAAGAGAATTTAGAATGATGCTAAAACAACTTGCCTATAAAGAAGGAATATCAATATTGATTTCAAGCCACATTCTTGGAGAAATGGAAAATCTTTGCGATGTCGTTGCAATAATTGATAAAGGAAAAATCATTCAAGTAAAAACAATGGAAGAAATCAAGCATAGTTGCCTTAAGGCGGGTTCACAATACATCAAGTGCAACGCACCTAACTACTCTGGAAAACTAATCACTCAATTCTTCGGTGCACAATGTAAAATTCAAGGCAACAATGTATACATCACTGCAAAAGACAAAAATCTTTTACCTCAGATGATTGTTATGTTGACGCAAAAAAAAGTTCTTGTTTATGGTGCTGGCGACGTTGACTATTCACTTGAAGATGTCTTTTTAAGTATAATCAATCAAAGTCACAACACTTCAATAAGTTAGGAGAAATTATGAGAAAAGTTTTTAGACTTGCAAGTGCAGAATTTAATAAGATATTTTATAGACCGTCAATATTTATTTTGACTGCCCTTTTAATCATAACACTGATACTAACCAATATGCTCTACTCTCCAACTCAAAACACAACCAAACTTTCTTATTCTGGCAACTCGGTAAACGCTGTTTACCAAGAATTTAATAATACTTCAAACTCAATCAATATAATAGTGATAAAGAACCAATTTAAAAAAAATCATGACGATATTGATGAACAGTTCGATAGCATAACAATGGACGACAAATTAACCGAACTTAGAGATAGAGTTTTCGCTATTTATTCATATATTACAAATGACCTAAAAGAAGACCAAATTTCCGCTTCAACTGGTGGAACGGCGTCTTTTGAAAATGCTTTTAAAGAATTAAAAGAAAAGTGTTCAAACTTGTTAAGTTATCTTGCCGCACTTCGTGGCCAAACACTAAACTTTTATTTTACTGTAAATAATTATAACACTGTCTATGCCGAAATTGAAGATTTGTATGACTCAATACCTCTAAATTTTGATGCTTATAAGACAATCGATGATTACATTGGATTAGCAAACACTATAAGACAAAATTACACTTTGCAATCTTCCCGACAAATAGTTAGCAATCTTGAACGCCTAACAATAGACATCGATACATATGATGAACTTGTTCAAAAATACTACACAGATGCAAAGCAAACTCTTGCTAATGTTTATGAAACTCAAATTGAAACTTTCTGGAATGAACATTATGAGAGTACAAACGAAGATGACATTGCACAAATAAACGAATATATTGCACAGTATTATTCATATGCCGATATGAATATGACAGTGTTAAATAACAAGTTTATGCTACTTAGAATTGGCAATAAATCTGACACCGAACTTGACAATTTAATTGGCTACACAGAAGTTTCAAAATATGCTCTAAATGAACAAGACACAATTTATGATTATCTCCTTGAAAATAATGATTTTCAATATAACTATCTCACATCTTTCAACTATGATGTAGCCTCTGGTGCAACAAGCAACGCCTATGACTACACTGTGTATTCAATGCAAATACTTAGTGTGCTTATCATAATATTCACAATATTTTACGCATGTAGCAGTATTGCCGGCGATCAATCAAGCGGAACAATGAAAATGATTGCAATAAGACCTTACACAAGAAACAAGTTGTTCACTGGAAAATATCTTTCTTGTTTAATGTTTGGAGTTATGCTTATAATTATTTCAACAGTCGCATCATTTGTTGTTGGTGCAATAATGTATGGCGTTCCTATGTCACAATGCCTGGTGGTGTTTAACTCTTCTTCAGTGATATCAATTCACCCTATACTACTTATGTTTATTTACCTTATTTCTATTGTTATCAACTTGTTATTTTATATTTCGCTTGCTATGCTCATTTGCCTACTATTTAAGTCCAACACACTTTCTGTATTTTTGACAACAATTTTATATGCAACACAAGTTGTGCTAAGCGGACTTGTTGGCAGTGCATGGCTTAAGTACACACCATTTGGCCACTTTGACTTGTTTAAATACTTTGGCAATTCAAAACTTGGAATATTTAGTATGAATATACTACCTGACAGCGACTTTTTGACAAGTGCACTAGTTATTGGCCTCATGATTGTTGTGTTTAATTCACTTTCACATTTAATATTTAAACAAAGAGATATCACATAATTATTTAGCAAGGTACTGATTTAAAAGGTCCTTGCTTTTTTTTGCAAAGGCAACACATTCTTGGTGCTGTTCATCTACTCTTTTTGTCCCATGAGTTTTACTATTTAAAAAATGAATGCAAGTGTGTCCGCCCTCACCATTATCCAAAATTGAAAATCCATGAGGCATACCATTTGTTGAACCTGCATAAAACTGTCCGTCAATCTCTACCCAAACTGGTCTTCTAGTCCATGACCACTCACCACCATATACATTTTTGAATATGTTGGTATTTTCTTGGTCAATGGTTTGAACATCAGCGTGATTGTAACCGCCAAAGCGTTGAACAAAATATTCAGTTTCACTCCATATGTCTATCACCCTAACTGTCACATATTTTGTAAAATGCTCGTCCATAAATTCGAACCAATCGTATGACAAAACATCAACTTCACTCGCCGTATCAATTACATTTTTATTTTCATCTTCATATTTATCATTTATATTTTGTTGATCTTTTGCAAGTAAATAGTTGTCGCTGACAAAATTAGGATATGGTATCACGCTTGATACGCAAAATGCAAATAATAGAATAAGCAAAAATATACTAACAACTTTTGAATTCATATTGTTATTTTATATAAATAATAATTTTTTATTATATTTTTTGTATATAAAAAATAAATATATGTTATGAGAAGTATAAAAATAACTTTACTGATTTTGGGGACAATAATCGGCGCTGGTTTTGCGAGCGGTAAAGAAATAACCACTTTTTTTACTATATTTGGCTATTATTCATTTTTATGCCTTCCCATTGTGTTTTTTGGATTTTATTTTTGTATATTTAAACTTTTAGATATAGGTACAAAAAATAAAATAGAAAATACCGAACAATTAAATTTAATAATATTTAAAAAAAATAATAAATTAATTAAAATATTTACATTTATTTCTTTTTCAATAATATCATCAACTATGATTAGCGGACTTAAACAATCACTTGAAATTTCTTCAATGTTATTTGAAATTTTTTTTACTATTATTATTTCAATTTTACTTTGTTTTTTAATAAATAAAAATTTAAAATATTTGAATTTAATTTGTATGATTACAATTCCAATAACAATTGTGATTATTTTAATCATTTGTTTTTCAAGTTTTGATGGAATAAATAACGCAATAGTTTCGCACATTGTACTTTTGCCGTATAATGCAATAACATATGTCACCCGCAATGTTTTTTTGTGCTATTTTGTGATATCTTCATCGGCATATAACTTAACAAAAAATCAATGCAAAAAAATAAGTTTTTGGACATCATTTATCTTGTGTCTTTTAATGGCTGTTATGATACTTGCTGGACTGTGCAACCAACAAACAATAAGCGACAGCATACCAATGCTGTCGCTCGCCCAAAGTCATGATGCGCTTTATATGATTTATTCTATTTTGATTGAGTTTGCAATTATCACCACACTAATAAGCACAACAATAACAGTAAAATCATTTTTTAATTTTAAGTCAAAAATATTAAATTGCATATGTGCAGTTGTGGTGTGCGTGATTTGCTCTTTCGTTCAATTTGATTATTTAATCAAATACTTCTATCCAATAATAGGAATATTGGGCGGTTATCTTGTGCTATTCCTTATGTTTCCTAACTTTTTTCTCCAAAAGTCCAACAAAGAGGTACATTACACAGGCAAGGATACAAAGTATTAATGTACTTGCCATGACAAGGTCGAGTTGAAACACTTGACCGCCGTATACAATCAAATATCCAAGTCCTGCTTTACTCACAAGATACTCTCCCATAATTGTTCCTACCCAACTCATTCCAACATTTATTTTAAGTACTGAAACAAACTCCGTAAGTGCGTTTGGAATGACTAGTTTAACAAGTATTTGAAATTTATTTGCACCCATTGAACGCATGAGAGAAATCTTATCTTCATCGCACTCCAAAAATGCTGAAAGCATTGATAGAGTTGTTATGACAATACAAATGAGTATACACATTGTTATAATCGCACCAGTACCCGCTCCAACCCAAATGATGATTACAGGCCCTAGAGCAATTTTAGGCAATGCGTTTAATATGACAATGTATGGCTCCAAAATTTTTCTTAGTTTTCTGCTCCACCACAAAATTATCGCAATAAGAGTTCCAAGAACTGTAGCAATTAAAAAGCCAATCAAAGTTTCATATAGCGTGACTCCTATGTGATAAAATAGCATGCCATCTTTAAATAGTTCTGCAAGTTCGTTTATCATTCTTGATGGTGAACTTATGAAGAAGGCATCTAATACGCCAACATAGGTCAACAATTCCCATAGTCCAACAAACACTCCAAGAAGCAGTATTTGAGCAATCAGTGTTGTAAACTTATCTACCTTTATTTTTTTTAGGTATTTTTTGTGTTCTTTTGAATAATTTATTTTATTGTTTTTCACTTGTTAGCTCCCTGTAAATTAAATCAAAATATTTTGAAAATTCAGGACTTTCTCGACGCTTTAATGGCGTCAATGCTCTGTCAATTTCAATCTTTTGTATACATTTGACCGTGGCTGGTCTTTTTGATAACACAATTATCCTATCAGAAACTGAAATAGCTTCTGAAATGTCATGCGTAACCAAAATTGCAGTTTGATTTTCTTTTGTTATTATTGAATGAACATCGTCACAAACACTAAGTTTTGTTTGATAATCAAGTGCCGAAAATGGCTCATCAAGAAGCAAAATTTTTGGCTTTAAACAAAGAGTACGAATTAGTGCCGCACGCTGACGCATACCCCCTGAAAGTTGACTTGGATAACTGTTTTTGAAGTCATGAAGTCCATACTTGTTTAACAATTCGTCAACATGTCTTAAACTCTCTTTGTCTTTTTTCTGATGTTTAATTTCAAGTCCAATCGTCACATTTTTGTATATTGTTCGCCAAGGGAATAAATTGTCCCTTTGAAACATATATCCAATGCTGGTATCTTTTGTTATCTTTTCACCATCTAAAAGCACTTCGCCCGAAGATGGCTTTAATAGTCCTGAAATTAAAGATAATATTGTCGTCTTACCACAACCACTTGGGCCAACAATGCTTACAAACTCATTTTTTTTAACATTAAAATCAATATTTTTAAGCGCAAGTACCTCACCTTCTTTTGTGTGGTATGAAAGTGAAATGTCTTTTAATTGCAAATAATTGTCCAATTATTTTTCACCTCCTCAAATCATTGTACTTAAACAACAAAAAAAGTGTGAAAAAAACACCCAATAATTATTGAGTGCTTATAAATTTTTGTATTTATTTTTTCTATCGTTTTTTGTCTATTTTATGCAAAATACTGATAAACTCTATTTGCAATTGTGTTATCAACAACACTTGAAAATTCTACTTTTTGGTCAAGTTCTCCTGCTGATATCATTATATCTTGCAATCTATTGAATGCAGTTTCTGTCATGGCTGGACTATCAACCCAAGCGTCACAAGCAACATAACTTTGAATTGAAGTTACAATACTTTCATCAGAAACACCTGCAAAAGATGGCTTTAAACTTTGTGCAATTGCATCAACATCTGCTGTAAGCAAAAATCTGTAACCACGATACACTGCACGCAAAAATCTTTCAACTGTCAAACTATTTTCTTCAATATATCCCTTTCTTGCCATAAAGGCGGTGTATGGAACTTCTCCACTAACTTCGCCTACCGATGCAACTATGTGATATCCTCTTTCGGCGCAAAGTTCACTCGCAGTTGGTTCAAAAAGTGTACAAAAATCAGCATTAGTCGAGTCAAAAACACTTGCAGTTAAGTCAAAGGCAACATCTGTCCTTAAATTTACTTGGTCTGCAGCTGTTCCAATTGAATATCCTGCTTCTTTTATTACATATTCAAGTGTCATAGCAGGAACTCCACCTTTTCGACCACCAATTATTTCTTTTCCAACAAGATCGGCAACAGTGAAATCTTCTATCGCTGTCTTTGACACTATGAATGAACCATCTCGTTTTGTCAACTGTCCAAACACGACTGGTCTATCCTTTGCTCCACCTTCGGTGACATAAATTGCTGCTTCTGGTCCCATCAAGCCAATATCTGCATCTCCAGAAAGAATTGCTGTCATAGATTTATCTGCCCCACCTCCGTTGGCAAGTTCAATCTCTATGCCCTCTTGTTCAAAGTAGCCGTTGTTGATTGCAACATAAAGTGGTGCATAAAATATACTATGTGTCACTTCATTTACTCTTATTTTGACATACTCGTCACCTGCACTTTCCCCACAACCATACAAAGTAGCAGAGATGACTAACATAAACGCCATAACAATTAGTGCTAGTTTTTTCATTTATCCTCCTCACTAGAATATAGTATTCAAAAAATACTCTATGTGTGAGAAAGATACAAAAAATCCTTGGACTTTTGCCAAGGACTTTTTGTTATTTATTATCTCTATACTTTCTTAAGAATGGAGGGACATATGCGTCGTCAACATGAAGTCTTGAAGATTCTGTTCCATCAGAATTTTTTCTAAATTCTGCTTTTGGTGGTTCAACATGTTGTGGTTGTGGTTGAGGCTGTGGCTTTGGTTGTTCTTCTTCACGAGGGAACAATCTTTTTGTTGTTGGGAAGCCATCATATCTATGATCAGAGAAATTATTTGCAGCTTCAACATCTTTCTTTACTTTTGATAAATCTTTTTCTTGTCCTGTTAGTTTATTTTGGAAGCCAGTTGCGATAATTGTTATTTCAACTTCGTCGTTCATGCCCTCATCAATTCCTGCACCGAAGATGATGTTACATGCTGGATCAACAACTTCACGAACGAGGTTAGCAGCTTCATAGACTTCATCAAGAGGCAAATCAAGACCACCTTTGACATTAAGTATAACTCCAGTTGCTCCTTCAATTGTTGTTTCAAGAAGAGGAGAAGAAACTGCTTGTCTAACTGCTTCTATTGTCTTGTTTTCACCTTTTGCATGACCTATGCCCATGTGTGCAAGCCCGGTATTTTTCATTATTGACCTAACATCAGCAAAATCAAGGTTGATTAAACTTGGTGTAACAATCAAGTCACTTATTCCTTGAATACCTTGTCTTAAAACATCGTCAGCGTACAAAAAGGCTTCAATAATTGGTGTCTTTTGTGGAACGATTTCCAAAAGTTTGTTGTTTGGAATTATAACCAACGTGTCCACATATTTCCTTAAATTTTCAAGACCTTTTTCTGCGTTTTCTTGACGTTTTCTACCTTCAAAACCAAATGGCTTTGTAACAACTGCTATTGTGAGAATTCCCATTTCTTTTGCTATTTGTGCAACAACAGGAGCAGCACCTGTCCCTGTTCCACCACCCATACCTGCGGTAATGAAAACAAGGTCACAGTCTTTAAGCATTTCGCTAATACTGCTCTTGCTCTCTTCTGCTGCTTTTTGACCAACATCTGGATCTGCTCCTGCACCAAGTCCACGAGTCAATTTTTCACCTATTTGAAGTCTGTGATCAGCTTTTGAAAGCAAAAGTGCTTGTTTATCTGTGTTTATTGCAATAAATTGTGCACTCGTTATGTTTGCATCGATCATACGGTTGACAGCATTATTCCCACCGCCACCTACTCCTATGACCTTAATATTTGCTACTGGGCCAACATTCATATTACTATACATTTTTTTCTCCTCACCTTTTTATAATTTTTTCTAAAAGCCTTGAAATAAAACTTTTTTCTTTTTCGTCTTGTCTTGTACTGAGCACATATTCTGCCATACCAAGAAGTGCTGAATAATGTGGTTTGTTTAGATGTAAATCTTTTGGATACAAAATATTGATATTTTTGTCTAAGCATGAAGACAATATCTCTTTTGCACCTTTTATGTAACTAATTCCACCACCAGTTAAATAATATGGCAATGTGTCATCGTCAGTCTTTATGCACTTTTGGATGAGTTGCGCCATCATTTCAAGTCGTGCATATGTGATGTCATTTGCTTTTTTCATGCTGATTGGAACAATGTTTCCACCACGTGAAATTTCATAGTCATCATCATCACTTGCGTTGACTGAAAGCACAAGTTTTTTACGGAGTTGTTCCGCTTCTTCAAAAGTTATGTTTAAACACTCCATAAGGTCTGCCGAAATGTGTCCGCCACCAACGGCAAACGATTTTAAGTCCCAAAGTCCTTCACCTTGGACTATGCTAACAGATGTTTCAATGTATCCACAATCAATAACGACATTTGGCTCTGCCCTACGCTCTTTTGAAAGCAAATATAAGTCTTCACAAAGTGTACTTGAAATGTATTCAACACTTCCAACGCCTATGTTTTTCAATATTGAGTTTATCTTTTCAATAAAGCCTCTTTCCGCATAAATAAGGCTGACAGTTGCAGTCAACTTATTGCTCTTTTTCCCAATAGGAGTCACCGTTGTTGTTCCATCATCAAGTTCAAACGCAATCGGCGTTGCACTTATAAGTACATAATCAGGATTTTTCAAGTCATCAGCCATTGTATAAATTTGAGCGATGTCTTCCTCAAGGATTCTAACTTTTTGACCAAAGTTTTGAGTCAATGTCTTTGTCTTGCAAAATGTGAAGTTTGCTGGGACTCCAACATAAACTTTGTCAACATAAAAATTTGCAACACTTTGGGCGTTCATCAGCGCTTTTGAAAATACATCTTGAAGCTTGTCCTCTTCCAAAAATTCGCCTTCATAATATCCGCCATACTCACATTCTGCATATCCACAAACTGAAAGTGCATTGACTGTGCCATGACTTGCAATAAGCACTCTGATGCTCTTTGAACCAATATCTATGACTGTTACTTTTGCTTTTGGCACTTTTTTCTCCTTTTTTTGACAAAATGTATATTTATAACATTTTTTTATAATTATAAACGCAAAATTTTATGTTGTCAACATAAAAACATATAATAAAAGAAAATTAAAAAAGTTAAACTGTCGCGTTTAACTTTTCAAGTCTTATCACAAGCTTAGAGTTATTATTCTCTAAAATCTGCAACGTATAGTCAAGGTAATAGTTTTCGTCAATTTGTTCCATAGTTATATTGCCATCAGTCAAATCTTTTTTGTAGAACACACTTGGGTTATAGACGACTTGTGAAAGTGTTGCGAACATATACTGCAACTTCTCTGCAAGAAGTGTGTCAGGCTTGTAGATATTTGTGACAAAGCCGTTGAAATCTTCAATTATAAAATATGGTAATCTAGTTGCAGTGAACGGATATATATCAGATGTGAGCGTTATTTGACTTATAAGTCCCCTTTGCTCTGCTACGGTTTTGTTGTTCAAAAGCAACGCCTTTCCAAGTTCATTCAAAATGTCTTGAGCAAAGCTAAACGTCAAAAACTCACCAGGTTGAACCAAATGGTCACTATCTTCAATATAATCTTCTAACCCTAAAAATAATATCGGATCGGTTTGCTTGCTTTGATATGGAAGTTGTGTCGTGCTTGTGTACAAAACTTTAAACTCCGCATCACAAATAAAATATTCTTCATTCCCACCTGCGTTTACACCGGCTCTTATTGCATATGTTTCTTCTCTTTCTGCACAGTGGATTACTATTTTGTTTGGAAATACAGTTTCAATGTTTATTACTTTTAAATAAGGATTATCTCTTTCAAGTTGATCTTGTATATATTTTTTATTTAAAGCAAAAATTGATGTACCACGCTTAACTACACTATTTTGTGCTATATTCTCTTTTGCCTCATCGGAGAAAATAGTTGATTGATTTTTGAAATCAATTTCAACATCTTTTAATGAAAATAATGTAAAATTTAAAATGACCAATACCAGAACAAGTCCAAGTATTACGCCACCAAATATAAGCCATTTTTTATGCTTTAGTAATCCTTTCAATGTTTGCTCCTAACTTTTGTAAATCTTTTTCCATATGATAGTATCCCCTATCAATATGAAAAACATCATCGACAGTTGTGTAACCTTTTGCAACAAGTCCCGCAAGCACCAAGCCAGCACCACCACGCAAATCTTGGCATACGACATTTGCACCATAAAGCATACTTTTGCCCTTTATTATTGCAGTTTTGTCATTTACTAAAATGTCAGCACCAAGTTTTTTAAGTTCACTAACGTGTTTAAATCTAGATTCAAACAAATTTTCAACAACAACAGAAGTACCACGTGCCACACTTAGCATTGCCATTATTTGTGGTTGAAGGTCTGTTGGAAAGCCCGGATATGGCTGAGTTTCAATTTTTGAAATAGCTTTTGGTCTTTTGTTTGCAATCACCCTTAGTTTATCACCTTTTATGTCTAACTTGCAACAATTATTTTTAAGATTATGTATGAGTGACGAAATATGTTCGCAGTTCACACCACTAAATGTAACATCTCCTCCGCACATTATCGTTGCTAAAACATATGTACCTGTCGTTATTCTGTCAGTTATTGGAGTGTATTCTCCGCCTTCAAGTTTTGTCACACCTTCTATTTCTATTATGCTATTTCCTGCACCACTTATTTTTGCACCAAGACTATTTAAAAAGTTCGCGAGGTCAACAATTTCCGGTTCTCTTGCGCAGTTTATTATCTTTGTTGTCCCTTTTAAAAACACAGATGCAAGCATTATGTTTTCTGTCGCTCCAACTGACGGGAAGTCAATGCTCACAACCCCACTTTTCATATTAGTTCCGTCACAATAAAGATATCCGTGTTTATCAACTATTTTTGCACCTAGTTGCTTTAATCCTTTAATATGTAAATCTATTGGTCTTGCACCAATAGCACAACCACCTGGGTATGGTACTTTTGCCTTTTTGAAACGAGAAAGTATTGCTCCAAGACTAAATATTGATGACCTTATTTTTGACGCCAAACTAACAGGAATTTCACTTTTTGAAATACTCTCACATTGAATTTTTACGCAATCGTCGTAAATAAATGTCTTTGCGCCAAGGTCTTCCAAAATATTTAACATTGTAAGTGTGTCTTCATATTTAGGAAATTTATGTAATATTATATCTTTATCGCATAAAATACAGCCTGCTAAAATTGGCAAAACGGCATTTTTTGATGTATTAATACTAAGTTCTCCTTCAAGTTTATTGCCTCCACAAATAAAAAAACTTTCCATTATAATTCTCCACATTAACTTATGCCAAAACTCTTTTTCCTGTGTCATCAGTATATTTTTTGTGAAATTACCTTTTAAAACTTCATCATAACTATAGTCATATGAATTATTTCTAAATCTGTAACTTATACATTTATTTTTTAATTAAATACAATATGGTTAAATAAAAAAAATTCAACCCCCGTGCTGTGTTACCACAAGTACTCGCCTTTTGGGCTTGGTTGAATTTTAATTAGTATATGTAATTTAATATTATTTGTCAACTTTTGATTTTAAAAAAGTGACGACGTCGACGTTTTTTAATTTTTGTGTAAAATATCAAAGTGAGTTATATAATTTTATAAAACTGATTAATTGCATATTGTTCTTTAACCTTGTTGTATAATTCAGTTACTAAAAATTCTCTTGCTTGTTTTTTATTTTTAAAAAGTTTCAAAACGAAATTTTTGTCATAATTTTCAACTAAATATTTCGTAAGAAGGTAATAACTACTATAAGATGCGAAATTTTCATTCAATATATTTTCTATAGAACTATTTAATTCTAACTTTTGTCCATCGTATTGTTTACTTAAAAAGCAAGCGATACCCTCGACTAAATATTTTTCTGTGTCATCACAATTTTTTGATTGATTAAATAAGAAATTTACATAGTGCACATACTCATGTAAGATTGTTTTTTTGTATAACTCAAAAGTATCATTTTTATGGCTTGGAATATTGACATAGTCATTAAAAGAGACAATTTTTATTTGATTATTGTTTGAAAATCCAATACACCAATCAGGAACAGTATAATCTTTTTGTAATTTATTACTTATTATATAATCCTTGTCAAATTCATGTTTGTTTTTTAAGATTTGAATTTTTACTTTATTATTGTTTAATGTTATATCAAAAAAATTAAAAATCATAATAGCATTCTTATCTAACCAATCTATTAAATCATTTATAATATTTTCATCTTGTTCTTCATATTCAAAAATTGCATATTTGCTTTCTTTTATCATATCAAACTATCCCTTAAATTTACTTCATTGTATGTAAACTATTTTACTTTTTCTGAGAACATTAATGAAACCCCTATTGCAAACATAAAAACCATAAGCGATGTGCTTTCTGACCGATGAATGGTGGTTGTAAAGTAGTGGCATCATCAAAAAGGCCAATGCAAAGACAAACTTATTAACCTTTATTGTTCTTCATCTTTTGTACTCTATTTTTCAAGTCTTCTACATTTTTTGCCAAATTATTATACTTTGCTAAATTCTCTTCCATTTCTTGCTTTAGCTCTTCAGTAAGAGTACCCATTTTTTCTGCTTTTTGTATTATCTCTTCCCTTTGAGAATCCAATGCTTCAAGTTCCTTTAATCGCTTTTGTAACAACGCATCTACTTTTATCCAAATATCAATTTTATTTTTCATACTCATTTTCCCCCCATGTCAAATATCTTGTATTGTTCTCTATGCCAATCTCCTGGCCATAACCCACTACCTGCATATTTAAAATCATTAAAATTTGGTGCTTTTAAGATTTCACTTTTTGGATTTTGACGTATATAATCATTAATTGCAGTCCAGTTTGGAGAGATGCCACTTGTCACTTTTCTTATGGGCTTTTCCGGATTTTCTAAATTATACTCTTTTACAAAAGCGCGTATACCTTCCATTGCTTTATCATAAATTGCCTTTCTCTGTTCATCTCTATCCATATACTTTTTATTTACTTCAAAATCATTCACAACTGCATATCCCTGTTCCCTATTTACATATATGATACCAAAAGATATTATCTTGTTATCAAAATCTCTTATGACAAATGGTTGAATATCAGGGTGATTTATCATTGCTCTCATTGCTCCCGCTCCTGCACCATATAATGTTGCACAACAACTCGTCATACATCCCATAGCAAAGTTTTCAACAGAATCTTTAGACAAAACTTCATAAGTGAAAATTGAAGATGTATCTTCAATTTGTTTTGAAAGAACTTCCGAAGCATCACTTAAAATTTTTTCTCTCATTTGTTTAGTTTTTTCTCTATATTCGTCTAGACTTGAAATTCTATCTTGTGAAATAGGTTTACGTAAAATATCTTGAACTCCACTATTCCTTCTTTCTTCATCGATTTCTTTTGCTTTTTCAAAATGTTTCTGCGTGTAAATGTTATACTGTGTTAAATACTCTGCTATTTCTTTTTCTCTTGGGGTATTTATTCCAACAAATTTATTATTGGCAAATTCTTTTAATAAAAGCTCAACAGTGGGATTTCTCCAATGCATTCTATCTATCCCATTTTCTGCAGTTTCGTATACCAAAATTTTATATCTATTTTCTTCAGTTGTTGGCAAAAGCGAATATTCATTATTTTCTAAATCCAAATTTGCCCTTGAATCAAACCATGCATAAATACGTGATAATAAATGTAAATTTTCTTTTATATCTGACCAATTATTTTTGTTCACAACAAACCTTGCAAAATTTATATTAAATTTATTGAATTTTAAATCTTGCAAATTCATATGCAAGTCATTAAGAGCCAATTCATTATGATTAATTAAACCTTGAATAAAAGTATATGCCAAATCACATATAGGGACATTGTTTGTCTTGCCATTTTTATTGATAGTAAGCGTTGAAGACCTATTTTCAAGCATGCCAATATTATAGCATAATGCTAAAAAGTCATTTGTATTATCAACATTGATGCCCTTATTTTTGGCGATTGAATATATTTTTGTTAGTTGTTTTAAATTAATGTTTGGATTATTTTTAATAAGTTCAAATATTCCGGTGCTTAATATATCTCCTATTATATGTTTATCTTGAATTTGTACATTCCTTACTCCATAAAAGGCAGATTTTCCAATACTTGTTACACTATTTGGTATCTCTATATTTCCTAAACTTGTACAATATTGAAAAGCTCTGTCACCAATACTTGTTACACTATTTGGTATCTCTATATTTCTTGTGTTTATACAATTTTCAAACGCAGAATCCCCAATAGCTGTCACACTATTTGGTATATTTATTTCTTTTAAACTTGTACAATTAACAAACGCAGAATTTCCAATAGCCGTCACACTATTTGGTATATCTATTTCTTTTAAATTGCTACAATTTTCAAACACAGAATCTCCAATAGCTGTCACACTATTTGGTATATTTATTTCTTTTAAACTTGTACAATTAACAAACGCAGAATTTCCAATAGCTGTCACACTATTTGGTATATCTATTTCTTTTAAACTTGTACAATTAAAAAACGCAGAATCTCCAATAGCTGTTACACTATTGGGTATCTCTATATCATTTAAACTTGTACAACTCGCAAAAGCAGAATTTCCAATACTTTTTACACTATTTGGTATCTCTATTTTTTTTAAATTTGTACAATAAGAAAACGCAAAATCTCCAATAGCTGTTACACTGTTTGGTATAACTATATTCTCTAAATTTGAACAATCTTGAAAAGCTTCTTTACCTATACTTGTTACACTATTTGGTATCTCTATGTTTTTTAAACTTGTACAATCTTGAAAAGCTCCGTCACCAATGTGATATATACCTTCCCAAAATTTTTTGGGATTTTTGTTTAGGAGTTCAATATCCTTTTCATCAACTTTAAGCAATATTCCATTTTCAACTATCATACTTTTGCCTCTGCTATATTTTAACTCAAATTATAATAAACGTCAATGTTAAAATTTAAGACCTATTTTGATATTAAAGTTGATATTTAATTTTTGTGTTGTTTTATTATATTTTTTAAAATTTATCTTTTTTTTGTTATTGTTTTTTACTCTGCCTTGCAACATTTAAACAAACCCCTATTGCAGACATAAACACCATAAGAGAAGTACTTCCTGCACTTATAAATGGAAGTGGAAGTCCTGTTGGCGGGATTGAGCCTGTGACAACTGCAATATTCAAAACAACTTGAGTACATATCACGCACGCAATACCCACGACAAGTAAACTTGCAAACCTATCTTTTGCGTTTAGTGCAATTTTTACAAGCAAATAGCACAAAAGTGCGAATGCTAAAATGAGCATTGTTGCTCCAAAAAATCCACATTCTTCGCATATGATTGAGAAAATGAAATCACTTTCTGCAAAAGGCAAATAAAGATATTTTTGTCTTGAAGAAAATAGCCCTACGCCAAACAGTCCACCATTGCCAAGTGAATAAAGTGACTGAATAAGCTGAAATCCCTCACCTTGTGGCGAAGCCCAAGGGTCCAAAAAAGCCATTAGTCTTAAAAGTCTATAGGGCTCAATTATGATAAGTACAGGTACAAGACAAAGTGCTGGTATTCCTATGTAAATAAAATACTTGAATTTCGTTCCACCAAAGAACAACATTGCAAGCATCACTATTCCAAGACACATAGTTATACTCATATTTGGCTCTAATATAACAAGTAGACAAAATAGTCCACCAACTGCCAAAGGCGGAATAATTGTTTTGAATTTTTTTGCATCATCTTTGTGTTTTGAAAAATGGCAAGCACAAAAAAGCACAAGTGCAAACTTTGCTATTTCACTAGGCTGAAAAGAAAATCCTGCAAATCCTATCCATCTTTTTGCACCATAATTTGATATTCCAATTCCTGGAATAAATACAAGAATAAGAAAAACAGTTGCGACTATAACAGCAATCCATTTAAATTTTTGAAGCTTTTTGTAATCAAAAAATGTGAAAAATATCATGCCACAAAAGCCAAGCAAAACACCTATAATTTGCTTCACAAGAAAAAAAGTCGAGTTATCATAATTTTTTTGCGCTGAATAAAAACTTGCACTATAAACCATTATGCACCCAAACGTGCAAAGCGCAAGTGTGCACAAAACCACAAGGACAGTTGTTTTGTCAAACTTAATCTTCATTTTCTGCAACAATTTTCGCAAAGCTATCACCTCTTTCTGCATATGAACTAAATTCATCATAACTAGCACACGCAGGCGACAAAAGAACAACATCGCCAGAGCGTGCAATACTTATTGCGTAAAGTGTGGCATCACTCATCTTTTTGAAAGACAAAACATCATTGAAACCACTTTTTTGTGCAGTTTGCTTTATTTTTTCGCCCATCTGTCCAAAAGTCAAAATAGTTTTTGTGTGTTGTGTATGTTCAAAAATTTCGTCATAATCATAGCCCTTATCACTTCCACCCAAAAGAAGAATTGTTTCATCATGTATGCTATCCAGTGCACAAATTGTGCTGTCAGGATTGGTCGCCTTGCTATCATCTATGTATGTAATATTATTTTTTTTCAAAACAACTTGAATTCTGTGCTTTAACCCCTTAAAGTTTTTTAAAACCTTTTTTATCTTTCCATTTCTAACCTTAAAAAGTTTTGCTATTGAAACTGCACAAAGCACATTTTCTAAGTTTTTATCACCTAAAAGTTTTATGTCTTTTCTTTTTATTATCTTATGGCCATTAAAGCAGACATATCCTTTTGAAGCATATGCACCACAAGAATGCTGATTTAAAGAATACAAAACAACATTGGCGTTTGTCACAATGTCAAAATTTTCACTGCAAACAAAATAGTCTTTTGCGTCTTGATATGCCGTTATCTTCTTCTTTATTTGACTATAATTTTCAAATGTACCATGCCTAGCAATGTGGTCCACGCCTATGTTTAATATTGCACTAACATCAGGCTTAATTTCTTCACATGTTTCAAGTGCAAAACTACTAACTTCGCAAACCAAAATGCTATTTAAAGAAGTGAGATTTGCTATTTTTGTTATTGGTGTATCGGTGTTGCCACAAAGAAAAACATCTTTATATTTTTGTCTGAGCATCTCATATATTAAGTTCACTGTTGTTGTCTTTCCATTTGTTCCTGTTATACATATCTTTTTGCCGTATGAAAACATAAAGCCAAGATAAAACTCGCTAATAAATTTAATGCCCTTTTTTGAAAGTAAATCAATGTTTGGGTTGCCAAGAACATTAACACCGGGACTCAATATTGCACACTCAATATCATAATTTTCTATATCATCTAAACTATTTAGTTTTGTTGTATTTTTTACGCTTTCACTGTTATTATCGTCGTCAAAAGTGTAAACATTTTTTGCTCCACGAGATAACAAAAATAAAACTGCACTTTTACCACTTTTCCCTGTTCCATAAACTAAAAAATTTTTTGTTAATATGTTCACACTATCCCACCAAAATATAAGATCAACGTGATTGTAATTAAACAAACAACCATTGTCGATATTATATATATGGTGACAATCTTACTTTCATTCACACCTTTTTTTTGAAAGTGATGATGAAGCGGAGCCATTAAAAACACTCTCTTATGCGTCTTTTTATAATACAACACTTGGATTATATCACTTAGTGCAGTAACAACATATGGTATGCCTAGTATTGGAATATATAGTTCAAGCCCAGTAAAAACTGCTAGAGTGGTGACAAGTCCGCCAAGTGCAAGCGAGCCGGTATCTCCCATAAAAATTTTTGCAGGATAACAGTTTAGCACGAAATAAGCAAGCAAGCACCCTGCCATCGCAAATGTTATTTGAATAAGATTTTGCCACTGCCCAAAGTCCACCTGTGGAAGATTTGAATATATCAGCATAACACATACAAAACTCAAAAGATAGACAAAAGTGACACCACTGCAAAGTCCGTCAAGTCCGTCAAGCAAATTGACACTGTTCACCACAGCCAAATATACAAAAATTATTAGCGGAATAATCCAAAAGCCTATGTCTAAACTTATTGAAGTGAAGGGTATAAATATGCTTGTCCCTACCAAGTTTGAATTGTATACAAAAACTGCAATTATGACGGCAATGCCTACTTGTCCAATTATTTTTTGATATGCTCTAAGGCCTAGATTATGTTTATAGTGCACTTTTAAAAAATCATCTAAAAAGCCCAAAACTCCATACGCAACCATAACGGCAATGGTGATTATACCAAGCGTGAAATCTTGCCACAAAAAGAATAGACAAACTAGTGCACACGCAACAATAAAAATTATACCACCCATTGTTGGCGTGCCATTTTTTGCCTCATGCTCTTTAACATATTGAAGTATTGTTTGCCTTGCTTTTAACTTTTTGCTGAGCGACAAAACAAGTGGAGACAAAAGTCCCGCAACCAAAAACCCCATTAAAAAAATAAATAAATTTCTTTCTATCATTGACCTTTCAATATCTCTTTAACAGTTTCAAAATCACTATATGGCAATTTCTCACCTTTTATGTCAATATAATTTTCCCCACCTTTTCCACAAATTATAAGAACATCGCCATCTTTTAAATATTTTATTGCAAGTGAAATAGCAATTTTTCTATCAACTGCCACATAATAATTTTTTCCATTAAAGCCCTTTTGTATGTCTTCAATGATGCTTTCTGGCTTTTCAAAGCGTGGGTTATCGCTTGTGATGAAACAATAATCACAGTACTTTTCAGCAACTGCGCCCATAAGTCTACGCTTCGATTTATCTCTGTCTCCTCCACACCCAAACACGCAAATGAGTTTATTTTTGCACATTCTTTTTGCCGTTTTAAGCACGTTTTCAAGTCCGTCTGGTGTGTGCGCAAAATCTATTATTATTGTCTTGTCATTGTGTTTAATTACGTTAAATCTCCCCTCCACTTCACAAACATTACATAACGCACTTTGAATCTGGTCAATGCTTATTCCAAGAAAATAGCAACATGTTGCCGCAGCAAGACAGTTATAAACATTAAAAAGCCCATATAGATGCGACTTTATTTTTATTACATTGTCACATATGTTCATCACATACTGCGTTGCATCACCATTTATATCAATACAAAAACTATCACTTGGACAATTTATGCCATATGAAATTGCACTATCGTATTTTGCGAGTATGATTTGACCAACTTCATCGTCGGCGTTTATTACCATAAGGTCCTGTGGATTGTCAAAAAAACTTTGTTTGACTTTTTTGTATTCTTCAAGCGTTTTGAAATAGTCAAGATGGTCTTGTGATACATTTGTTAAAATTTTGCAAACAAAATCCACACCCGAAACTTTTTTCAATGCTATTGCGTGCGCCGACACTTCCATAACAATATAATCAACACCGCCTTTTTTCATTATTGAAAAAATTTGATGCAAGTCTAAAACATCAGGCGTAGTGAGTTTTGCGGGCAAAAAATTATCTTTGTAATATATGCCATTTGTACCAATAAGCCCCACTTTTTTGCCAGCACTTGATAAGATGTTTTTGATTATGAAACTAGTTGTTGTCTTGCCGTTTGTACCTGTTATGCCTATCACCTTTACATCTTTTGTATCATAAAAAGTTTGTGCCATCGTCGCCATAACCTGACGGACATCATCGACTAAAATTTTTGCAACATTCACATCATAAAGTCTGTCACAAACAATTGCAAGTGCTCCATTTTCTTGCGCTTTTTGTGCCACGCTAAAAGCATCATGTGAACCACTGTAACAAAAGAATAAACAACCAGTTAAATCATCTTGTGCGTGTGTGCTAAGATTTGTAATTTCCATGTCTTGTATTTTTGAAATATCGTTTTTTACTTTTATGTCTTTTAATAAATCTTTTAGCTTCATAAATACCTCTTTTCGTATATAATATAGTTCAAATAAAATCCAAATGTCCCCAATAAGCAAAAAAAGTCAAAAACAATTAAATTATGATAAATTTAAAATTTTTAGTTAAAATATTTCAAAAATAAGCAAAAATATGTTATTCTTTTATGGCAACCTTAAGGAGATATAATGCAGGCGAATAAAAATATTTACTATGTCGATGAATTGAACAATTTAAAAAACACTGATGAACAACTTTTAGTTGATATGTCAGAAAATATGTTTCACAATCAAATTGACGATATTGTTGATGAAATATTAGAAAAAAAAGTCAAAATTGTGCTTTTAGCGGGTCCATCATCTTCTGGAAAAACAACCACTAGCAAAATTTTGGCAGATAGACTCACCGAGAAACACAAAACAAGTATATATGTTTCACTTGATGACTTCTTTTTAAATAGAGAAAACACACCACTTCTTCCAAACGGCAATTATGATTATGAAAATGTCACTGCACTTGATATTGAATATTTTCATAGTTTTTTGCATGCTCTTCTATCCACCACTGAAGCTGATATGCCAAAGTATAATTTTTTGACTGGTATGCGAGAAGAAAATTATACCCACATTGATATAGATGACGACACAATAGTGATTATTGAAGGTTTGCATGCACTTAATCCACTTCTTATCAACGGATATACAGAATATGTGTATAAAATTTATATTTGCACTCAGTCAGATTTCTATGAAAATGACAAATGTGTCTTGTCTAGTACTGAAATAAGGCTACTTAGACGCCTTCTTCGTGACAGTCTAACGCGTGGCAGGAATGTTAAAACAACGCTAAGTACTTGGCATGAAGTGCTTGAAGGCGAAAAAAAATATATTGACCCATATAAAGACGATGCAGATTTTTCTGTTGATAGTGTTCATATGTATGAGCCATTATTATACGCATACTATCTTTCCCCACTTCTTCAAAAAGAGAGTTTATCTACTTGCATAGATTTAGTTCAAAAATTGAAAAAATTTGAGCCAATGACAAATAGTCTTGTCCCAAAAAATTCACTTCTTCGCGAATTTTTAAATGTTTAGTAATTAAAAAACGCACCAATGTGCGTTTTTTAATTACTATATTTTTCCATAAATAACATATATCGTTCCATTAACTGTTTCAGTTTTGTCAAACTTTGTCCAGTTGTTTTTAATATAATCAGGCACAGAATCCTCAATAGATTCTGGAATGTATATTCTATCCAAGTTATCTTCCACTGTTGAAAGTAAAGCACCCATTGTGCTTGTTCCAGTTCCCGTCAAACCTTTTAAAACTGTTTCGCTTTCAACAATTATTCTGTAAATTGAAGAAGCTCTATAATCAGTATCAAATGCATAATTTCCTATGTTTTCAACAGTGTTTGGTATTGTGATGGTTTGTAAATTATAGCAATTATAAAATGCTTGATTTCCGATACTTTCCACAAAGTCCGGTATTGTGACCTTTTTTAAACTATAATAGCCATAAAAAGCATAATTGTTTATTTTTGTTATTTTATTTGTTCCATCCGTAAAATCCTCTGCCGTTATCTCTTCAAGCAGGCTATCATTTATGTACACATTATCAGTAAAGCGCATCGGATTTGACTCTTTCATAGAAAAACTTATATTGAGCCAGTCGTTGACTGTTCCCAAATAACGCACTTCTTTTATACTACTGCAACTATAAAATGCATAACTTCCTATACTTGTTACCGAGCCTGGTATTGTTATGGTTTGCAAATCATAGCAACTATAAAATGCTGAATCTCCTATACTTGTTACCGAGCCTGGTATTGTTATGATTTGCAAATCACTGCACTCAGAAAATGTATGATTTTCTATAGTTGTAAATTTATCGTTATCTGGCAATGTCACTTCTTGTAAACTACTGCAACCATTAAACGCAGAACTGCCTATACTTGTTACCGATTTTGGCACTATAATACTTTGTAAACTACTGCAATTATAAAATGCAGAACGTCCTATACTTGTTACCGATTTTGGCACTATAATACTTTGTAAACTACTGCAATTATAAAATGCAGAACGTCCTATACTTGTTACCGTTTCTGGTATTGTAATGGTTTGTAAACTACTGCAATTAGAAAATGTATTACTTCCTATCGTTGTAAAATCAGTGTTATTTGGCAATGTCACTTCTTGTAAATTACTGCAACCATCAAACGCAGAACTGCCTATACTTGTTACATTTGCTGGGATTGTGATGCTTTTTAAACTGGCACATCCATAAAATGCATATTCGCTTATCGTATTTATCTCTTTACCATTAGTAAAATCCTCTACAGTTATTTCTTCAAGTAATGTATCGTTCATATACCAAATAGCATTACCAAAATATAATGGATTTGCATAGGAATCAAAAAAACTTATATTGAGCCAGTCGTTGACTGTTCCAAGATAGTGCACTTCTGTTATACTACTGCAACCATAAAACACTAGACTTCCTATACTTGTTACCGAGCCCGGCACTGTGATACTTTGTAAACTACTGCAACCAGAAAATGCTCGACTTCCTATGGTCTCAACAGTATCCGCTATTGTGATACTTTGTAAACTTTTACAATTATAAAAAGCATAGTCGCTTATTCTAGTTATATTTTTGCCATCAGTAAAGTCATTCGCCTTTATTTCTTCAAGTAAGGTATCATTTATATACAAATTTGCACCATAACTCATTGGGTTCGAAGTATCATTAGAAAACCTTATATTGAGCCAGTCGTTGACTGTTCCCAAATAATAAACTTCTTTTAAATTTCCAAAACCACTGAATGCCGAACTCCCTATGCTTGTTACTGAACTTGGTATAACAACTTTTGCTATCACGTTTTTCCCAGCACTCTCAGGAAGTAAACCAAGGACAAGTCCCGAAGTTATTGCAACTGTTCCCTCTGGTATTGTCATTGTGTAGCCCTCAATGTCAATTCCTAATATAATCTTTATTTCATTATCTTCATAATAATGTATTCCATCTTGAGTATAAAAATTATCCTGACTTAAAGTATTTGTTATTTTCTTGGCATAATATCCAACATATCCGTTTGAACTGCTTTTCAAACTAATTGTTATACTAGTAGATAAATTAATAACAAGAAACAAATTACTGCAACCCCAAAATGCTTGACTTCCTATAGTTGTTACATTTGCTGGGATTGTGATGCTAGATAAACTACAGCAATTATAAAATGTATTACTTTCTATCGTTGTAAATTTATCGTTATCTGGCAGTGTCACTTCTTGTAAACTACTGCAATTATAAAATGCTTGACTTCCTATACTTGTTACATTTGCTGGGATTGTGATGGTTTGTAAACTACTGCAACCATCAAATGTATTTCTTTCTATCGTTGTAAATTTATCGTTATCTGGCAGTGTCACTTCTTGTAAATTACTGCAACCATAAAATGCAGAACTTCCTATACTTGTTACCGTTTCTGGTATTGTAATGGTTTTTAAACTATTACAACCATAAAATGCATAACCTATCTTTGTGACCTCATTACCATCAGTAAAGTCCTCTGCCTTTATTTCTTCAAGTAAGGTATCATTTATATGCAAATTTGCTCCATTATTCAATGGATTTGAATATAAATCACCAAAACTTATGTTAAGCCAGTCATTGACTGTTCCCAAATAGTACACTTCTTTTATATTACTGCAACCCGTAAACGCTTGATATCTTATGCTTGTTACCGTATCGGGCACTATAATACTTTGCAAACTACTGCAATCATTAAATGCATAACTTCCTATACTTGTTACACCACTTGGTATTGTAACACTTTTTAAAGTTTTGCAATTATAAAAAGCATATTCGCTTATTGCTGTTACCTCTTTGCCAATAGTAAAATCCTCTGCCCTAATCTCTTCAAGTAAGGTGTCATTTATATACAAATTTGCTCCATTATTCAATGGATTTGAAGATGAACCACTAAAACTTATGTTAAACCAGTCATTGACTGTTCCCAAATAGTACACTTCTTTTATATTACTGCAAGCATCAAATGCATAACTTCCTATACTTGTTACTGAGTCTGGTATTGTTATACTTGTTAAACCATTACAACCATAAAATGTATAATTTTCTATAGTTGATAAGTTATTGTTATCTGGCAGCGTCACTTCTTGTAAACTACTGCAACCATAAAACGCATAACTTCCTATACTTGTTACTGAGCCTGGCACTGTGATACTTTGTAAACTTCTGCAACCACGAAACGCATAACTGCCTATACTTGTTACACCACTTGGTATTGTGACACTTTTTAAAGTTTTGCAATTATAAAAAGCATAATCGCTTATTGCTGTTACCTCTTTGCCAATAGTAAAGTCCTCTGCCTTTATTTCTTCAAGTAATAAGGTGCCATTTATATACAAATTTGCTCCATTATTCAATGGATTTGAAGATGAAGCACCAAAACTTATGTTAAGCCAGTCATTGACTGTTCCCAAATAGTACACATCTTTTATGCTACTACATCTATAAAATGCAGAACTTCCTATACTTGTCACACCACTTGGTATTGTGACACTTTTTAAACTGACACAACCAGAAAATGCATAATCATTTATCTTTGTGACCTCTTTGCCATCAGTGAAATCCTCTGCCTTGATCTCTTCAAATAAGGTACCATTTATATACAAATTTGCACCATACCATATGGGGTTTGAAGTCCCATCATGAAAACTTATATTAAGCCAATCGTTGACCGTTCCCAAATAGTGCACTCTTTTTATGCTGCTACATTCAGAAAACGCAGAATATCCTATACTTGTTACCGATTTTGGTATTGTGATGGTTTGTAAACTACTGCAACCATTAAATGTATCTCTTTCTATCGTTGTGAAGTTATCGTTATTTGGCAATGTCACCTCTTGCAGACTACTGCAACCACGAAACGCATAACTGCCTATACTTGTTACCGAGCCTGGCACTGTGATACTTTGTAAATTCTTGCAATTATAAAACATATCACCTTCTATCGTTGTAAAATTATCGTTATTTGGCAATGTCACTCCTTGCAAACTACTGCAATTATTAAATGCATATCTTCCTATACTTATCACTGAGTTTGGTATTGTTATACTTTGTAAACTACTGCAACCAGAAAAAACTGAATACCCTATGCTTGTCAAACAATTACTTTGAATGTCAACATTAGATAAATTTGTGCAACCACTAAAAGCAGCATCATTGATTACACTAATAGTATCTGGTATGTAAACATTTTGGATAGTTTTGTTTCTAAACGCATTTCCACCTAATTCTGTGACGGGTGTTCCGTCATCAAGGTGAGATGGGATAACCACATCGGTACTATCGCCTACATATGACGTCAATGTTGCTTGACCATTGCTTGTGGTGAAGGTAAATTGTGACAATGGTGTTGACACCAATTCCCCAGTATTTACTGTAAATGTTATGTTATCAAAATTATACGATTTTAATATAGAGTGCTTATCAAAAGATAGTGACGACACAAAATAAAATGTTCCATATTCCTCTTCCCCTGTTTTGCCGTATATGTTTGCCTTAGTGAATAATGAATTTACTGTGGTGTTGGTCGTATTATTGGTTATATTTGAAAAATCGAGTAGTGCACTTATTGTTTCGCTTGAATAGTTTTTTACTTCAAACACCAAATAAAAAGTGTATGCCGTTGGCGTCACCAAAACTGGATCATAGTCATCATAACTGACCCCAAATGTTTCGCTAGCTAGCAGAGTATCCTCTTCACTTATGTTATTGTTCATTGTTGAATAAAAACTAGAATAGTCCAATTTGACAATATCATCAGGAAGGGATTGATTATTGTCCAAACTATCTTTCAGTTCCACCATTTTTAAATATGAATCAATCTCACTTTGTTCTTGTGTTTGTGTCAACGCATAAAGTGATGTTGACACATCTGTGTAAAGAGAGTTGACCTCATAAAAAATATTGCCCGTTAGTGAATAATCAATTTGATTTGCACTATACACACCAAAGACGAGCAAAGCAGTTGAGATGCAACACATAGCAATCGTGATAATTAATTTTAAGGAATTTTTCATTTTTACACTCCTTGTTTTTTATGGGAGAACCTAGGTAAGTTTTTGCACATTCCCTAGGCTATTTTTATAGTAGCCCCCCCCCCCCCCCCAGTTGTCAAGTTTTTACACAAAGTTTTTTTATTTTTTATAATTTCAGTTTTAAAAAACAATTTTGAGAGTTAGTTGTAATTATTATATACGAAAAATACTCGTAAAATCAAATTTTACGAGTATTTTTTTATAAAAATAATCAAAAAAGATTGTATTTAAGATTTATGAGTCACTGACTTTTAAATGTCAATTCGCCGTCAACGCAGTCAATAATTACGCTACCTGTGGAACTAATTTGTCCAAGAAGTATCTTTTCTGCAATTCTGTCTTCAACTTCTTGCTGGATATACCTTTTAAGTGGTCTTGCGCCATATTGAAGATTTGTTCCACTTCTGACGATGTAGTCAAGTGCCCTATTGGTGAGTTTTAGTTCTAGTCCACTTCTTGTTAAACGCTTATTTATATTAGATATCATAATTGTTGCAATTTTCACTAGGTCATTTTCATTTAATGGTTTAAACACACATATGACATCTATCCTATTCAAAAATTCTGGTTTAAGTTTTCTTCTTAGTGCTTGATAGTATATATCTTTAATTTCATCTTCTTCTTCGATGCTCTGTGAATTGAAGCCAAGATGCCTTTCATTCATTTCTTCACTGCCAATGTTACTTGTCATTATTATGATTGTATTTTTGAAATTTACTGTTCTGCCTTGACTATCGGTCAATCTTCCATCGTCAAGCACTTGCAAAAGTGAGTTGAATATATCTGGATGTGCCTTTTCAATTTCATCAAAAAGCACAACGCTATATGGTCTTCGTCTTACCTGTTCGGTCAGTTGTCCGCCTTCATCGAAGCCAACATATCCCGGTGGAGCACCTATGAGCTTTGAAACACTATGTGGCTCCATGTATTCACTCATATCTATTCTTATTATGTTATTTTCGTCATCAAACATAGCTTCTGCTATTGCTTTGCACAGTTCTGTCTTTCCAACTCCCGTTGGACCTAAGAACAAGAATGAACCTATTGGTCGTTTATTGTCATGAAGTCCAACTCTTGACCTACGAATTGCTTTTGCAACAGCGCTAACTGCCTCATCTTGACCAACTACGCGTTTATGAAGAATGTTTTCAAGATTTATAAGTTTTTCACGCTCTGTTTCTGTTATTTTGGTAACTGGTATTCCTGTCCACTTTGAAACAACTTCTGCAATTTCATTTGCTCCTATTGAGTTTGAATTTGAGTTTGATGTTCTGCTGAAATTCTCATTTAGTTTTTTCAGTTCGTCTTCAAGTTCCAAAATTTGCGTCTGTATTTTTGCTGCCTTTTCGTAGTTGCGTTGAATACTTGCCTCATCTCTATTGGCAGATAGTTGCTTGATTTTTTCTTCTTTTTCCCTTATTGCACTTGGCTTTAAGTTGAAACTGACTTTTGCTTTACTGCTAGCCTCATCAATTAAGTCAATTGCCTTATCTGGCAAACTCCTGTCCATAATGTATCTATCTGAGAGTGTGGCAGCCGCTTCAATCGCCTCATCGGTTATTGTGACGTTATGAAATGCCTCATAACTATCTTTTAGTCCCTTTAATATTTCAATGGTCTGTTCAACAGTTGGTGGATTGACCATGATTGGTTGAAATCTTCTTTCTAGTGCCTTGTCACTTTCAATAAATTTTGCATATTCATCTGTTGTTGTCGCTCCAATCGTTTGAAGTTCTCCACGAGCAAGATATGGCTTTAGCATATCTTTTGGGCTTGTTTCGCCTTTTTCACTACCTGCTTGTGCAAGTGTGTGAATTTCGTCAATAAACACAATGATGTTTTTACTTGCAATTATTGTTTCAATGGTGTCTTTAAGCTTTTCTTCCATACTGCCACGATATTTAGTGCCTGCCATAAGTCCACCAATTTCGAGAGAATATATTATCTTATCTTTTAATATCTCAGGTACATTACCGCTGACAATCGCCTGTGCAAGTCCTTCAACAATAGCCGTTTTCCCAACCCCTGCTTCACCAATCAAAATAGGATTGTTTTTGGTCTTTCTGCATAGTATTTCAATTATGCGTTCAATTTCCGTTTCCCTACCAATTATGGGGTCAATTTTACCCTGTCTTGCTTTAAGTGTGACATCATAGCCCATATCAAGCAATTTTTCAGGAAGTGAACTTCTTTGCGCATCTTGTGGCAAGTCAGAAGAAAGGTCATTGCTACCTTGCAAAAACACAACAAGTTTTGACTTAATTTCCGTCAAATTTGCACGAAAATATGAAGTTATTAGTCTAACTGCAAAACAATTTGGACTGGACAAAAGTGCAAAAAGAAGATGCTCAGGTCCGACAAAGTTATGTCCTAGTTGCATTGCAACTTGTTTTGCCATGCTGATTATCTCTTTGCTTCGTGGTGTGAGTTCAACATCAACGCCTACAAAAACTCCCTGCGAATTGTCGTTAAAAATTTCAGTCAAGCCTTCGCTTGTTATTCCATACTCTTTAAGTATTTTAGACGCCATGCAATCTTTTACGCTGCAAAGCCCATACAAAATATGCTCAGTACCAACTTGGTTACTTCCATATTTTAACGCCACTTTGCCAGCGTTTTTTATAACTTTTTCCAAACTATCCGATGCTGGATTTTGCATTTTAAACTCCTTTGATTAGTTTATTTTCCAAATTTTCAGATAAGAACTTCGCTCTAAATATGCGCTGTTCCAATGGATTTAAGTCAAGCGAATAATAATCTTCAAGGTGTGCCGGTTGAATGAGGGTGTAAAGATCATCTATAATTTTGGGGTTTTTCAATTTCACAAGTCCCAAAACCACGCCAAATCTAAGCTTTGAAAGTTGCATAATAGCCTCATCAAGTGGCATCATATATGAATTTGTGAGCAGCCCATATGCTCTATAACACATATCTATTATAACATTTTTGTTGACTTGTTTTAAAGTTTTTCTTGAAGAAAGTTCCATTTCAATTATTTTTGACACATTTTTAGTAACTAAATCAATTATTTCTTCTTCGGTTAGCCCAAGCGTATATCTATTTGAAATTTGATAAAAATACCCTTCGCATGCACTATCTTCACCAAAAAGTCCCCTAACAACAAGCCCGTTTTGAGAAAGAGTTTCAACAAGTTGTTTCATGACTCCATTAAAAGAAAGTGCTGGCAAAAAGAGCATAACCGATGCACGCATAGCTGTTCCCACATTTGTGGGACATGCCGTTAAAAAGCCTAGTTCTTTTGAATATGCCATGTCTATTTTGTCTAAAATTTTGTCATCAATCTCACTAAGTTTTAAGTAACACTTTTTTAAATCAAACTCGTTTATTATACATTGAAGTCTTAGATGGTCTTCTTCGTTAATCATAACAGTCACCTGTCCATCTGGTGACATTGCATAGCCTGAGATGTCTTTATTGTCAATAAGCTCTTTGCTTATTGTATGATTTTCAAGAAGTTTAAGGCATGAGTTTGAATTCATGTGTTTTAGCCTTCTAAATTCAAAGTCATCACCAAGAATAGCGAAAATCGCCTTTGAAACACTGGTGGCAGATTCAAGGTCACTAAGTTTGTTTGGAAAAGGAAGGTCATGAAAATTTCTTGCAAGCCTTATTCGAGAAGATATCACCACTGGTTCAATCATGATACTCTCCTTTTAACTGCCTAAGCTTTGCAGAAAGCCTATTCACTTGCATAAGGTCGGAATTTGAAATTGCCTGCTCCAAAAGTTTTTCAGTGTCTTCAATTTGTGTTTTAAGTTCAAAACGCTTTGGCACTTTGCCCATATTTTTTATTTCTTTTTGCACGCCATGCAGTGCTTGCTTAATTATTGGATAAAATTCGATATAACAATATTCACACCCAACATAGCCAGAGGCAACAAAATCTTTGAGTGTGGTACCACAATTGTGACAATATTGATTTTTAATTTGAAATTCAGGATTAACAGAAAGTTCATCACTTGGCACAAGTGCAGCCCTACACTGTTGACATAAATATTTTTGGACTACTTTCCCACCAACATTGATTTGACAGTACGATGTCGCATTCCTTTCCTGACAATTTTCACATAACATATATACAATTTTAGAATATACAAACTGTGATGTCAATAATTTGTAAAAACTTGTTGCAAATATTCTTTTGATGTGGTAAGATAATCAGGACTTAAATATTTGCTGGTGTGGCGAAATGGCAGACGCACGGGACTCAAAATCCCGCGAGGGCAACTTCATGTGGGTTCGACTCCCACCACCAGCACCATTTTTTTATTTAGATATTTTTGCGGGATTTTGAGTCCCTACGGGACATCAACTCCTGTCGGAGCCAGACCGCTATTGCCTTCGCAATAGCTTCCGGCTTTGGCTAAAAACAACCTCACAGGGTTGTTTTCTTTACGCGTCGCCCCCGCGAGGGCAACTTCATGTGGGTTCAAATCCCACCACAAGCAACTTTTTATAAAAATTTTTATTCTACTTGCGCAGAAATATCTAATAATATTTCTTTAATTCTCTCTTCAACATAGATTTCTCGGCAACTTTTAAGAGTATAGTATGGAAAAATCCATTTTCTATAAGCATACGAATTTGAAACTTTAGTGTTAAATTTATCACTCTTCAGCCCAAAAATTATACATTCTATAACATCGTTATTTTTTTTCACAATACAAAATGAATACAATTTGCTATAGCATACATAAGTATATGTCCTAATAATTGTCCCAATATTTTGTTCTATAAACTCAATACTCTCAATAAATTCTTCAAAAGTGTCAAAATCGCCATTGTATTTTTTCCCTTCATAATCAAGTAAATTGATAATAAAGGGATTTTCTGTCATCAATAAAGAAATATTTTTTGAATATTTTTTTAATATGTTAAAACAATACCTAAATGTTGTAATTTGCCTATCTATTATAAATGGATATTTTACAAATATTTCTTTTGTTTTACTTATATCTATATCAAAAATTTTTGAAAAACCATTTATATTTTCTTCTAAGCTCTCGACTATGCTATAAAATCTTATTGGAGAAAATAAACAAATATGTTTTATAACATCAATACCTACTCCAAGAACTCTTGCATAATCATTTACTTTTTCTTCTAGTTTTTTAGGTTCTGTTACAAAAAAATATGTATTATAAATTATAAAAAGCCTTGTTTCATTTTCGTTTAAATTAAAAAAATCTTTTAACCAATCAAATTGTTTTTGGGCTTGATGCATATCCTTCCAACTAAATAATATATTTTTACGATATATCACGCTTGAATTTTTTATAACTTTACATAAAAGGTCTATGTTTCCAAAAAAATCAATGTAATATCTAAATCTTAACATTATTTCTTTGTTTGACAATTTAAACAAACTTGAATTTGGAAGAAAAATACTTTTTAATGTTTCTTCACTAAGTTTGAATTGACTTTGTAATAAATTAAACACCTCATTTACTCGTTGTTCTAAAAAAAAGTGTTTTTCAATCTTTTTTTGCAAATCATTAAGAAAATATTTATTATAAAAGTCATCACCACTATACTTTGACTTTCTTTCTAATAATTTATCTATTTCTTCATCGAATAATTTCCAAGCAAAAAACATATTAACCTCACCACATTAAATCTAAATTTTTGGTATCACATCAAATTTTCAATAATTCACTTTGCTTCATGTTTTTTCATTGTACTTTTTATTTATCATCTTATTGAAATCTTTAACGATTTTTAGCATTCTTTCATCTAAATATTCCAGTCCTTTTCTTTCAATGTCTTTTGGAATGCCATAATATGCTCCTGCAATCCCACCGGTTATTGCACCCATGGTATCGGTGTCCCCACCCCATGAAATAACTTTTCTTATGGCGTCCTCGTATGATGTTGAAATCAAAAAGGCAAAAATACTTTGTGGAACACTTTCCTGACATGAACCTTCAAATTTATAATTCTCTAACAAATCATTTTCGTCATAATTCATTGGATAATAATTTTCATCAATATACTTTCTAATTTCTTCTTTGCTACTTCCATTTAAGGCCATCCATTCAGCGACGGCTGTTGCTTCTGCTCCTTTTATTCCTTCTGGGTGATTATGTGTTATCTCGGTTACTTTTCTTGACAATTCTTTTACTTCTTCCAAACTTTTTGCAACATAAGGAATAGCACTTATGCGCATTGCACTTCCATTACCAAAAGAATTATAAGGCTTTACACTACCTGAAATAAGCCACTCATAGAACATTCCACCATATCCCGCTGTTTTGTAATAATGTTTACCTATTTCATGCATATTGACTATTGTTATTTTACCAAGATTGCTATAATTTCCATTGCAGTCAATTAAACTTTGAGCAATTGCACAGGTCATAATGGTATCATCAGTAAAGCGGCAATAGTTATTGAATAATGGAAAATTTTTTAATTTCAAACTCATAAATTCATATGGTGAGCCCACTATATCTCCGATTATGGCACCCATAAGTTTTAAACTACTATCGTCAATGAATTGTTCTTCTGGTTGCGCCTCGTCAAAACTAAGCAAATCATTTTCAGTAACTTTTTTTGTTGCAATATAATTATTTATAAATCGCATATCAAGTTTAACAGAAAAACCACAACTTTCGTGAAAAGATTTTGACTCTGGATTATAAATTCTTATATGACAACTTATTGAATCAAAACCTTTTAAATGTTTAAAAACATATTCATATATTTTTTTACCAATTCCATAGCCTTGATAATCTTTACCTATGGCGATTTGTGGCACATACATATCCTTTTCTTTATCAAAGTTTTTTCTCAAATAACAATAAGCAATTATATCTTCGTTTAATCTTGCAACTACAATATAATCATATGGTAATATACCTTCATTTTCAAGCATTCCACCATTTTTATATAGATTCTCACTATTTATTTTTAAAATTTGATTTTTATCATTTTGATTTAATTTTAATAATGTTTCAATTATGTATTTTTTCATATTTATCTCCTAAATTTGTTTATTATTTTTTAAAATTTTTTCGTTCTTATTTTTTTATATTTTTAATAATAAATCAAAAAATACTAATCATTTCTCTTCTTTATTTCATAATTTATTATTTCATTTTTTAATTGTCCGCAAATTGAATCATCTGATATTATAGATAAACATTGAATTAATCTATGTTTATAATCATCTGATAATATCTTTACAAGTTGAGCATCGGTAACCTTTATTTTTCCAGTTAAAACAACTTCAAAAACTTTTGACTTTTCGTGATAACAAATTCCAGAACTAACAAAATCAAACAAATTAACATCATCTAATATGTAATGTCCTTTTAATATGGCATAGTTTGTCCAATCATCATCTTTTGTCAATCCATAAAATTCTAAGTCTTCTGGTATTTCTTCTTTTTTGAATTTGAATTGTTGTACATCATAGTCAAAACTTATATCGTTTCCACTTAAAATGTAAGTTTTGCCATTCCCCAATTTAATAACTTTATCCATATTTTCATTTTTTATTTGTGAATAAAGTATTGAATTAATTATATAATTGTTTTCAATTTCAAAAATGGAATAATTACTCGGAATATTTTCTACACTCACAATGTCATTTTCTCCATTGCCCAAATAATGCAATTCTCTTTTTCCCTCGTTTACATCCAATATCCCAACAACAATTTGAACTTCTTTTGTTGCGTTTGTAAAACTAAAATTTTTACTTAATGAACTTCTATATTCTACAATGTTGTCTGCCAAATATGACAGTTGTCCATATTTATACATTTCTGGGTTGAAACTGCTGACGAAATTATTGTTTGACTTTACACAAACATATTTATTATCTAAAAAATTATTTAGAATTTCTTCATCAGATGCTGAGAAACTGGAATGTGATACAACATCATCAATTTTGTCTTTTAGCAACTCATCCAAACTTAAGTTATACTCCTTACAAATTGCAATAAGCACATCAAGTTTTGGCATCGACTTGCCCTGTTCCCAATTGCTGATAGTTTTGCAGTCATAATTATAATCTATTAAATATTTGTCTTTTAAGACTCTATTTAACATAACTGCAAAATCTCCTTGCCTTTGCCCCTTTGACTTTCTTAAATTACATAGATTTTTACCAATTTTTTGCCTAACTTTGTTAAACTTAAACATAAATTGTTCTCCTTTTAAAATTTGATTAAACACTATAAATTATATAGATTAGTAGTAAAAAGAAAACATATTTTTAATAGGAATATTCATTTAATAATAGGAATTTTCAAATAATGATATTTCATATTATAAATTATAACATAAAAACATAAAATCATCTTATGTGTTAAAATATACCTAATTCAACTTAAATTTCACATCTACAAATATTTTGTAAATGTAAAAAAAATCTAAAACATATAACGTTTTAGATTTTTTATTTCTTTTATTTTATTTCCACTACCCCAATAGCGTTACGAACTTTGGCTATTGTGTTCTGTGCAATTTGGCGTGCTTTTTCTGCACCCTTTTTCAATATTTCGTCAACAACTTCACGATGTGATTGCAGATAGTTGTATTTTTCACGCATTGGTGAAAGATAACTATTCATAAGTGTAAAAAGTTCTGATTTTGCCTCGCCCCATGAAATACCTTTTTGAAGTTTTTCGGCGAACTCTTCGGTTTGTTGTTTTGTTGCAAAAAGTTTGTAAAGTTTGAAAATTGTGTTATCTAACGACTTTGGTTCATCTGGTGCCGTGCTATCTGTGACAATTCTGTTTACAAGTTTTTTAAGTTTTCCTTCATCAGCAAAAATTGGAATAGTATTGCCATAACTTTTACTCATTTTTCTGCCATCAATTCCAGTAAGTACTCCAACGCTTTCAGAAATTAGTTCTTGTGGTAATGAAAATGTGTTGCCAAACTTTTTGTTAAAATAGCCAGCAACATCACGAGCAATCTCAATATGTTGTTTTTGGTCAACACCAACTGGGACAAAGTCAGAATCAAGAAGCAAAATATCCGCCGTCATAAGAATTGGATAGCAATATAGTCCCATGTTTACGCCGTTATCTTTGTCTTCACCCAACTCTTCATTTGCTTCAACTTTTGCTTTATAGGCATGTGCCCTATTCATAAGCCCTTTTGGTGTTAAGTTTGAGAGTATTGTTGAAAGTTCAAAAGTTTGTGGAACATCTGACTGCTTATATAAAACAACTTTTTCAGGATCAAGTCCGCATGCAAGCCATGTGCATGCGATATGGTATGTGTATTCATATAATTCTTCTTTGTTTTGCACAGTGGTTAGCGCATGATAATCCGCAATGAAATAATAACACTCATATTCGCTATTTTTGCTAAGTTCAATGGCAGGTTTAATCGCACCAAAATAATTTCCAAGGTGTGCAATGCCTGTTGGCTTAATTCCGGTAAGTACTTTTTTCATCATAACTCCTTGAAAGTTTATACATCTTTGTATACATATTTTTTTAAAAAAAGTCAAGTTATTCAACAGATTTAAGTGATGCGTTCATATCTGTTTTTGTAATTTTGCGTCTAAGCATAAGCGTAGATAAAAATGTAAAGAATATTGTTGCAATTGGTGCCAAAACATATGACCACCAATTCACACTTGAAAGCGCTCCAAATGAAATGTAGTTAAACAAAAAGTACAAAAATCCCACACCAAGCGGCACACCTAAAATTGCTGCGATTATGCTGATAATATATATTTCACGGAAAATATACCCCGTCACTTCTCTATTCGTGTAGCCAAGCACCATAAGTGTTGCAATCTCTCGCCTTCTCTCGCTTATGTTGATGTTTGAAAGATTGTATATCACAAGTGCACACAAAAGTGCTGCAAACACTATCAAAAATACAGATATATATTCTATTGAGCCAAGTTCGCTTTGTGCTATGGCACAATCTAAAAGCCCAAGCCCTGCAAAAACAAGTATTGTTGAACCAATAATTGATATAAGTGTCATAAAAAACCTGCTACGAAACAAGAATACATTTCTGAAACTGGATTTGTATTTAAAACTTAGTCTATTCCATATAAAAGGTATTTTTTCAAGTAAAGTTCTTCTTCCTGATGGTGGCGCTTTTGGTAATAATAATGTCGCCGGCTTATTTTTTGTTATATTAAGCCCTGTAAATAGTGTGACAAAGAAATCAACCAAAATGTACGCACACGCAATCATCACAAAATTTAAAAAGGTCGCCGTTTCAATGCTTGGTGGCATAACAAATTGTATTTCAAATGTACTGTAAAGGATATTTGTAAGACCTGTTGCGACTCCAAATGCAAGTAATGAGCCTATGATTGTTACCAAAGTGATGAACAATAGATATTTACTAAGTATTCTTAAACTTGAATACCCTAGCGTTTTTAAACACGCAATTTGTGAACGTTCTTCGTCAAAAAGCCTTGTCATACTTGAATACACAACCAAAATTGTTACCAGCATAAAAAACACTGAAAATATCACACCAATCATGCCAACTTTTTTTGCATACTCATTTAGTGAATATAGTCCGTAGTTTTGGTATAAAGTGAGAACTGTTACATTGTTGCTTTCAAGTGTAATAACTTGGTTATCTATAAAATCTTTATACGCTCCTGAATAGTTTTCAAAAAGCGTTCTATCATCAATTTTAATATAAATGTCAGTGCTTGGCAATGGCAACATAGTTTTATCTGATAGGTATAAAACATAATCAATTGAGCGATCTGGATAATTTGTGCTTGGCTCTTTGTATTTGTTTATAAGAAGTGGATTTTGGACAATACCACTTACTGTGAAATTTTGTTTGAAACCAAACAAGTCAACTTCAACATTTTCCCCTATTTCATAACTATATAAGTTGTCTTTTTTTTGTTCAACAACAATTTCATTTGCACTTTTTGGATACTCTCCGTCCAAAAGTTCAAGTTTATTTATTTGTGAGTTTTCAATGTCATACTTATATATTCTATAAATTTTACCGCCTATTTCAAAGTCCAAATTAAAAAGAGGCAAAACATTATCTTCTCCAAACTGCTGTTTGTAATTTTCAATATCTTCATCAGTGAAATTACCACTATTACTTTTCAAGATGAAGTCAGGAATGTTTTGTTCTTGATAATACTGTGTAAGTGAACTTTGAATTTTGCTTTGACTTTCCCCAATCCCCGACATAAAACTCACGCTTATGAAAATCATAGCAATAAGCGTCAAAAATCTTGTTATTTGACTTTTGAAAAGTCTGAAAGTTGTTTTGTCATACTTTTTCATTACCATTCAATCTCCATGATAGGCTTTGGATTTTTGTTTAGAACAATACTTTCAATTTTACCATTTTTTATGCTGATTACTTCATCTGCCATATCTTTTAAAGCCTGGTTGTGCGTGACAACAATGACAAGTTTATTTTGCTGTTTTGAAACTTCATATAAAATTTTCAATACATTTTTGCCTGTATTGTAATCAAGCGCTCCTGTTGGCTCATCACAAAGCAGAATTTGTGCGTTTTTTGCAATCGCCCTTGCAATTGATACGCGTTGTTGCTCCCCACCACTTAATTGTGCTGGAAAATATTTTAGTCTGTCACCAAGCCCAACATCTTCAAGAACTTTTTTGGGATCAAGTGCATCTTTGCATATTTCAGTTGCAAGTTCAACATTTTCAAGTGCCGTCAAATTAGGCATAAGATTATAAAATTGAAATACAAATCCCACATCTTTTCGTCTATATAATGTGAGTTTCTTTTTGTCATAACGCGCTATATCACTATCGTCAACAATAATTTCTCCTTCTGTTGCACTATCCATGCCACCAAGAAGGTTAAGTAGTGTGGTCTTCCCAGCACCACTAGGACCCAAAATCACAACAAATTTTCCTTTGTCCAATTCAAAATTTATATCATCAAGTGCTACATAACTTCCAGCCTGTGAAGTGTATACCTTTTTCACATGTTCAAGTTTTAAGTATGCCATTTTGAACTCCTTTTCTTTATAAACTTTACTTGATAAGTTTACATCTTTATGATAATATATTTATATCAAACTTGTGTCAATTAAACAACTACAGTTTAATATATAAGTTGCTTATTAAACTTTTTTTAAAAAAAGTTGAAAAGGAGAAGTACATTGCAAGATTTAAGAGTAAAAAAGACACTTTCGGGACTTGAAAAAGCGTTTTATGAATTAAGAAAAGTTAATTCCCTTGAACAAATTAAAATAAAAACGCTTTGTGAAAATGCCATGGTAAATAAAACTACATTTTACAATTATTTTTGTGATGTGTATGCTTTTTCTGACTATATTGAAAACAAAGTTATTGAAGAAAAATTTAAAATACTGCCAAAGCATAGTGGTGCTCTTTTGAACATTAAAAAACTTGTGTATGAAATATACAACTCATTCAACTGCGAACAAATCCATATCCTTTTCAAAAATAGATATGATGTTCTCATAAAAAAATGTGAGAAAAAACTTTTTGAAGACTATAAAAACACTATTAACACAACTGAAAAACAACTTTATATCTCATTTTTCATATATGGAGCATCTCACATTCTATTTGAAAATAAAGGTAGTGAAAGTGAAAAATTAGAGATGCTCAATGGTATTTTAAACGACTACTTATATAAAAAATTTGGTGTTGAATTTTAATACTCGTCTAAAAAACTTATGTGCTTTTGATTTTTGACATAGCCAAGTATAGTATCAAGACAAACACTATCCAAACTTTTAAAAATATTATTGTCAACTGCCGGTATTGTTTGCTTTAGTGTCGCAATCAAGTCTTTAATTTCTTTTCGCTTTGAACTTAACTTACCCGTACTCACACCTTCTGTAAGTTTGCATGCACAATTCAAAAAAGTTAGATTATTATATTTTGCCCAATGAATAATATCTTGCTCACGAACCATATAAAGTGGCCTAATTAACTCCATTCCCTTATGGTTTGTGCTCTTTAACTTTGGCATCATTGTCTTAAACTGCCCACCATAAAACATACTAAGTAGCGTTGTTTCAATAGCGTCATCAAAATGATGTCCAAGTGCAATTTTGTTGCAACCCAAAGATTTTGCATATTCATATAAATACCCTCTGCGCATCCTTGCACAAAGATAGCATGGAGATTTTGTTACATCACTAACAACATCAAAAATTGGACTAGAAAAAATGTGTAAATCAATACCAAGATTTTTGGCATTGTCTTCAATGAGTTTTCTATTTTTTGGTAAATAACCTGGATCCATGCATACATATTTTATTTCAAAATTTTTGTTCCAATGTGCTTTTAATACCTGCATACATTTGGCAAGCAAAAAACTATCTTTTCCGCCAGAAATACACACCGCTATCACATCACCATCTTGGATTAATTTGTACTGGTCAACAGCATGGACAAATCTTTTGTATATTGTTTTTTTGAATTTTTTAGTTATGCTATGCATAACATCATCAGCGTTCATTTTTCCTCCAAAAGTTTATTAAATACATAGTTTGCTATAAGTATACCAGAAGATGCCGGAACAAATATCACACTTTGTGGCTTGTGTTCTATAAGTTTTGCACTTGGCTGTTCAGTTGAAAAAAGCACAGGTACGTCTTTTATGTTCTCTTCTTTTAATAACTTTCGCATAACACGTGCAAGTGGACACATTGCAGTTTTTGATATATCATCAATTTTTATCTTTGTTGCATCAATTTTGTTTCCAGTACCCATACATGAAATAATTTTTACCCCACATTCTTTTGCCTTTTTGATTATAGCAACTTTTGTAGACACCATGTCAACTGCGTCAATCACAAAATCATAATCACTAAAATTTATTTCTCCTATGTTGTTAATGTCAATTTTTTTGCAAATTTTTTTTACCTTGCAATTTTGATTTATGTCAACTATTCTTTTTTGCATAACATCAACTTTGTACTCACCAACTGTACTATCAAGGGCTATGATTTGCCTATTAATATTTGATTGTTCAACTTTGTCAAAATCAACTATTGTCAAGTTATTTATTCCACATCTAGTAAGTGCTTCAATAACATAGCCACCAACTCCACCAACACCAAAAATTATGACATTACATTTTTGCAACATATCAAACTTTTCTTTACCTATTAAGTTAATTACCTTTTCAAACTTGTCCATACTTAACTCCATTCACAAAATGAATATTTATGCATAATTATTTATAATTATTTACCAATCTTCTCGACTATACTTCGTCGTGTCCTTAATATCATCATAGTAATTAAAATATGATTGTTTGAATTTTTGATTTATTTTTTTGTTATTTTTAGTGTTTTTCATTTATTTTCTCCAATAAAACAACTGTTTCAACTTCGTCTGTTTGAGGGAACATATCAAACGCTTTGACAATCTTAATTGAATATTTATTCAAAATCATTTTCAAATCTCTTGCTAATGTGTTTGAAGCGCAAGAAATGTAAATCAATTTATTTGCACCAATGTCAGCAACTGTTTGCATGATTTGTTTTGCACCTGCTCTAGGCGGATCAAGAACAATAGTATCAACTTTTTGGGTAATTTTTGGCAACTCTTTTTTAGTATCGCCCAATATGAATGTTACATTTTGTATATTGTTTATTGTCTTAATGTCAACGGCATCATCAATAGAGGACTTTTCAATTTCAATTCCATATACTTTTTTAGCATTTTTTGCAAGTTTGCTAGTTAAAATCCCTCTTCCACAATATGCATCAACAACCACTTCATCTTTGACAAGTCCGCAAACATAATCATACATTTCATGGGCAACTTGGTCATTTACTTGCAAAAAACTTAGTGGTCTAACATAACATTTGATGTCGTCATAATATTCAATTTTTTTTATTCCATATATGTGTTTTAATTGTTTATTGTTTTTATTGTAAAAATAAAATCCATAACTTGAATATGGTGATAAAAATTGTTTAAGTATATTGACATCAATATTTGCATTTTTTTCAGCAATAAATGTTATGAGCACTTGATTTTTTATGGCTTTGATATCAACTTCACTTATATTTATTTTTGATACTTTTAAAAAGTTATTTATTGCCTCTACACAAAAATTTATCTCATCACTTGCTATTAAGCAATAATCAACATCAACGCAATTTGAACTTTTGTTTTTATGCAAGCCAAGAGTACCATTTGTGACAGCAAAGCGCATATGATTTCTATAATTAAACTCATGTTTGCTTGCCACTATTTCAACATTTGCATCAAAATTAGCATATTTTTTTAAATTTCCGTTAATTTTTATTCGTTTTATTTTTAGTTGTTCTTCATAATTTGCGTGCTGCAACTGGCAACCACCACAAACATCATAATATGGACATGCTGGAATAATCCTATTTGGACTTGAAGTTATGATATTTGTCACTTCGGCATAATCAAGGTTATTTGACTGTTTTGTTATTTTTATATCAACTTTTTCGCCCATAAGTGCGTCTTTGACAAATATCACCTTGCCGTTATTTAAAGCGATGCCTTCACCATTATTTCCATATCTTAATATATTTGTAATCATACATGTAATAATACCACAACCAACATTAACTTACAATGAATTTACGTATAAAAAATACACCTTTTAGGTTTCCCATTAATGGTGTATTTTGTATTCAATTAAACTTTTAAAGTGTCATTAGTGCCTTTCGTCATATCAACATCTTCCAGTTTAAGTCTTTGATAAAGGACCCCAACATCATGAAGAACAATTTTTTCATCATAGCAAACAGGTTTCCACTTGTCATCTACTACACCAAGCAAATCTTTTAATTTTTTGCAACCTTTTGGAATGATTGGACTATACAAATTCGCCATATTTGCCATTAGATAAAGACAGTTTGATGTGATTTTGTTGAATTTATCCAAATCAGTTTTTGCAAAAGTCCAAGGTGTATTTGTGTCATAATATTTATTTGCAAACTGTATATAATCATAAAGTTTTGTGCAAGCAGTCTTGAGTTCACCTGCTTCAAAAAGTTTGCCAATTTCATCATATGTGCTTTGAACATATTTCTTTATTTCATCGTCAACATCAACTTTTGGAAGTTTTCCTTCAAATTTTTTCTCTAAAAAGGCAAGATTACGATTTGCAAAATTTCCAAAGCCCCCTACTATGTGCTTATTGTGAATAAGAACAAAGTCTTCCAAACTAAAAGAGCAATCTTTTCTTTCTGGGTTATTTAATATAAAGAAATATCTTATACTATCAGAGTCAAAATTTTCAATCAGTGTGTTCACTGTGATTAAATTGCCTTTGCTTTTGCTCATTTTATCATTATTTAAGTTGACATATTCACAAGAGACAATCATTTGTGGTTTGTTTAACTTTTTGTCAATTGAGTCAAGTAGTGCTGGCAAAATAATGGTATGAAAAACAATGTTATCTTTGCCATGAACATAATAAGACACTGTATCTTTTGACATTAAAAAGTCAGGGTAATTTAAGCCTTTTTGTTTGCACGCCATTTCACATGTCGTCAAATAACCAAGCACAGCATCAATCCAAACATAGACACGCTTATCTGAGTAACCTTCAAAAGGAAGTTCAATACCCCAATTTAGTGCACGAGTTATTGCTCTATCAACAAGCCCTTGATTAAGATATTTTTGTGTTTCGTTTATTGCTGTTGGTCGCCAAGACTTTTTATTTGCATCAAGATATTTTGAAATAACATCTTCAAAAGCAGATAACTTGAAATAAAGGTTAGTGTCTTCTTTCAAAATTGTTTTTGTTCCACAAATTTTGCAAGTTTTTTCTTTAAGCATTTGTGGAGAAAGAGCAGTCAAGCACTTGTCACACTGGTCACCATTTGCAACACTGCCACAAACTGGACATATTCCTTTAATTTCCCTATCCACAACAAATTTTTTACATGTTGGACAATAATCATTAAGTTCAGTTTTTTCAAACAAATAACCTTTTTGATTAATTATTTTCAAAATATTTTGTACATTTTGTTTATGTTGGTCAGTCATGGTATTTGAGTAAACATCATAGGTAAATCCAAGATCAGTGAAATTTTTTGCAAACTCTTCATGATAGTGTGTTGCTATTTCACTTGGAGAAATACCCAAAGTTTGTGCTCTTTGTGTTATTGGTGTTCCATGACAATCAGAACCAGATACATAGATAACATTTTTGCCACACATCCTAAAAAATCGTGCCAAAACGTCACCCGGCAAAAGTGCCGCCAAGTGTCCTATGTGCATTGAATTATTTGCATAGGGCCAAGCACCGCCAATAAAAACATTTTTCATAATAGCCTCCAATAATCTAAGACAATTTTGTTTCAACAATTATTATTATAACTATAAAACGCCCAAAAGTCATTTAGATAACTAAACTTCTACTTTTGGGCACTTGCAATAGTAAATTTGTTTTTGAACAACTTGTTATATTTGTTTAAAAACTGAATATATACTTACATATTCACTTTCAATTAGCCTTGATATATTATCAGACTTACAAAATACAAAACAACGCAAATTGCTATGATTGACATAAGCGCAATTGTTGCACGAGAAAGACGAACATTTCTTGACTCACCTTTGTTTTGTGCATAATAACTTTCTTGACCAACACTGCCACTAAGGGCGTTACTTCCATCTTCATTTGAATTTGACTGCAAAAGCGTTGTGATTATCATCATGATTGAACAAAGAACTGCTATACAAATTAACACAATTCTTATAATCGGAAAAGATGAGATAACCCAGTCCGGTGCTAGCGATGCTAAAATTTGTGATAAGTATTTCATTTTTTCTCCTTTTTAAAATCCATATATGCTAAACAGTAATATAATACCTGAAATTATTATAAAAAGCAAAACATTTACTACTTTTATTTTAGGTTTATTACTTTTATTTGAAATATTTTTTACAAACGCAATTAAAAGTAAAATATCAATTATTGCAAGCAAAGCAACAATGGAAATTTTTAAAGCACTATTCATTTGCGCAATACCAGTAACAATATCATTAAAAAATTTTTCCATAAATTCCCCTTGTGGTTATATTATCACAAATCAACATCTAAGTCAATATTACAAATGTTGACTTATGTGATTTAAGGCAATTTCAAAAATTTCCCTTATGTCATCACTAGCATATGAATAAAATATTTCTTTTCCCCTTTTTTCACATTTAATAAATCCGGCATCTTTTAAAACTTTAAGCTGGTGTGATACCGCACTTTTTGTCATGTTCAAAATTGACGACAGGTCACTAACGCAAATTTCATTTTGGTCTAAAACACTTAAAATGCCAATTCTTGTGTTATCACTAAGTATATGAAAAAAGTCTGCAAGTTTTAATAAAAGTGGATTTTGACTTAATCCCTTTTTAAACATCTTGACGACATCAGCATGCAATATTCGACAATCACAAGTTTTTTCTACTTTACCCATATATTCTCCTTAATTGAATAAATGTTCAATCATATTATAAATCTACAAATAATAATTGTCAATAAAAAATGTATATTAGAAAAAATTTCTCACACAATAAAAAAGAAAGGAGAGAAAAATATGATAGTAGTAAATTACATAGCCTTTATTCTTTTGGCAATTGGAGGACTAAACTGGGGGCTTATTGGACTATTTGATTTTAACCTGGTCAGTGCTATTTTTGGTTCCGAAAGAAATATTGGAAGCAGCATAATTTATATTTTGGTGTTTATTTCAATGCTTTGGCTTATATTTTCAATCATATACAGTGGTGGCTACATTTTGTTCAGAAGTTTGTAAAAAACACAAAAAAATAAGGTAAAATTTGAAAAAATCACAAATTTACCTTATTTTTTTATTTAATATTCTAAATCTTGGCTTTTTGGCTTTTCTATACAATTTAATTTTAAAATAATTTCATCAATTAAATTTACAACCTTTTGAGGTTTCACACCACTTTTAGCACAACCTAGATATGTTTTAAGTTTTTCCCTTCCATCTTTTGTTTGCAATAAACTCTTAACATCTTTTTCCCCATCAAGTTTGCTAGCGTGGTTCGACATCCAATTTACTTGACTTTCTCTATCATATATCCACAATAGACGATTGATTAATTCTTCAATTGTTTTTGTTTGCGGTGCTGAAATATCTTTTATACTTACGATATTATCATTATAAATTTTTTTGAGTTGATACATTGAACGCATAATTGTCCCGTCATCGTTATAGACGCCAAAAGCGGCAATTTCCGCACTTCGAAGTTGGCTATGTGTTATTTTACTGTAATCAACTTCAAATCCCGCCCTTTTGGCAAGTTCTGACATAAATATTTTTTTTGTCCTACCATTACCCTCTCTAAATGGATGCAAGAAATTTAATTCGTTAGAATAATAACTAAACAAGTCTACAAACTCTGTTCTTGTTAATCCTTGCAGAAAATCATCTTTTTGCAAATTGCAAAAAAATTCTTTTAAGCCATAATCTAAAAAATCAACATTAAAAAACGTGCTACTGCCCTTTGTTATGTTACAAGATCTAAATGTGCCTGCCCATGGGTAAATATCCTGAAAAAGAGTTTTATGAATATATTTGAGTGTTTTTTCATCAAGAGGCAATTTTTGAAGTTTTTTACTTTCCAAAAGTTCAACTGCACGACATGCGGATAATTTTCTTTCAACTTTCTCACACTCTTTTTCATCAATTATATTAAGCATGTTGTCAAGATAAGGCAATTTGCCTTTTTCTTCATCGCGTACTAAATCATATTTTAAAATCATTTTCTTTCCTCATTTTTTAAAATGTTTTTAATTTGTGAATCTGCGCTTTTAGATAAAACAACATTTTTTAACATATTCTCATCTTCTTTAGACAAATCATGACCTTGAACTTTCCATATATCAATCACTTTTTTGATATTTTTCTTTTGACTATAAGACAAATCGTTATTCATTCCTACCCCTTTTTTATAAGTTTAACATATCGTTAAAAATTGTCAATGGTTATAATTTTATAATTTACACATTATAAACATATATGAAAAAAATATTATTATATCTTAGTGCGTTTGTGCCACTTTATGTACTCGTCATTATCAAAATTTTAATTGACATTATTTTTTTCAACCTTACATTCAATTTTTTAAATACATTTACAATAATATCGTTTTCATTTTTAATAATTCTTGGAGTATACGGGGCAAAAATGTCAATAAAACATGAAAGCACACCAAAATCTTTAATAAAAATAGTAAACGCAACAAATATCACTGAAAAATACTTTCTAGGCTATTTTTCATTGTTTGTTCTTTTTGCTTTAAGTTTTGAACTTGAAAAAGTAAGTATGTTTGTTGTTTTTGTGCTCGTTATAATTTTAATTGGTATTGTTTATGTAAAAAATGATCTTTTCTATATAAATCCTTTTTTGAATATCTTGGGATATAATTTCTATGACATAACATTTGAAAATCTGGAAGAAAACAAAGGCAAACAAAAAGCGAAATTTTTTTACAAAGGCAACATTGACAACACACAACAACGTTTTATTGCATATTTAAGTCATGAGAATTTTAGTATGCTTGAAAAAAGAGATTAACAAATCGACACTTGCAAATATGCTCATAATATGATATTCTTAGGTAAGGAAGGTTGCCATGGAATTAAAAAATAAAGTATTCGAACAACTCGTTGTGAATAATCTTTTTGGCAAAAATTATAATACTGCTTTTAACAGAATAACAAAAGAAATTAAAATAAGTGACAAAATGCTATCACTTTGTTTATCAAAACTTTATCAAGAAAAAATCATAAAACTGAAAAACAAAAAATACATATGCGCTTTACAGCCGGTTGCAGGAAAAATACATGGCAACAAAAATAAATTTTATATAGAAATTTCCAACCCACAAGAGTTTATTAAAATTTCCAATGTTAATGGAGCACAAGATGGAGACGAAGTAAGTGCATATATAGTCAACGATGGTTCAAACAGAATTGCTATTGTTAATAAAATTTTACAAAAGCAAGACGAAGTCATATTTGGTAGAGTTGTCAAACTTAAATCAAATGCAATTGTTCTTATTGATGATGACAACAACAAATTTTTACTTCCAAATGATGAGGCAACAACAAATCTAGTTGGCAAAAAAGTAAGCGTTAAAATTGAACAAGAAAGAAAAGGTCAAATACCCCTTGCGTCTATTGTTAAAGTTTATGGAAACGCAGATGATCCTATTGTTGAAAATGTTGTAATTGCAGAAAAACATGGCTTTAAAAAACATTTTAACAGCAAAATTGAAAAAGAACTTGAACAAATACCTGAAAATGTTGAGGAAAATGATATTGTTGGCAGAGTCGACTTAAGAAAACTAAATATCGTAACAATTGATCCAATAACTTGCAAAGATATGGACGATGCTGTTTATGTTGAAAAAACAGACAATGGCTATCGCCTTGTTGGAGCAATCGCAGATGTGGGACACTATGTCAAAATTGGAAGCGAGCTTGACAAAGAGGCATACAAACGTGGAACAAGTTGCTATCTTGGAGATGGAGTTTATCCTATGCTCCCAGAAAAACTTTCAAATGGTATTTGCTCTTTGAATGAAAAAGTTGATAGGCTCGCCATTACTGTTGCAATTGATTTTGATAATAATGGTAACAGACTTAGATATTCGATTAAGCCAGCAGTGATAAATAGCAAACACAAATTAAGTTATAATGTTGTTGATCAAATATATTTAAAGCAAAATGATATGCATAATAAATTTGCTGACATCAATAAAGAAATTAACTTAATGTTTGAACTTGCTGACCTGTTGACTATGGAACGAAACAAACGTGGAGCAATAATGGTCAACACACAAGAACCTGACTATGATTTAGATGAAACAAAGACAAATGTTGAAAATATTGAAAATCATTCTTCTCTTATTTCAACAAAAATAATCGAAGCGTTTATGCTCGCAATGAATGAAGCAATTGGCGATTATTTCAAAAATAATGATTTACTAACTTTACGAAGAGTTCACTATGCCCCAAACGATTTTCAAATTGACGAACTAAATCAAGTATTAAAGCAATTTGACTTGCCTCTTGTTACAAAAGATGTAAATAGTTATCATCATTTAATTGATGTAATAAAAAACAAAAATTATGAAGAATATGTAACATACAAATTATTAAAAAGTTTACAAAAGGCGTTTTATTCACCAGAAATGGTCGGACATTTTGGACTTGCAAGCAAAGACTATATTCAATTCACTTCACCAATCAGAAGATATCCTGACCTTGTCGCACACAGAATACTTTACAGTTATTTAACCAATAAAAATTATATACCTTCAATTGAACAACTTGAAGTTATGGGACTTCACCTAAGCAAAAAAGAACTTGATGCAAAAGATGCTGAAATCGAAAGCAACAACCTAATGAATGCTATTTGGGCTGAAAATCACATAGGAGAAAAGTTTGAAGCAAAAATATTTGATATAGAACCAACAAAAGTTGTTGTTAAATGCGACTTGATTATGTTCAATATACCAATGCATGAATTTAATAGAATGGGATATAAATGTGATGTTAAAAAGCAAGAGCTTGTAAGATACGATGGAACAAAACTTAAAATAACAGATAATATTCCAATAGTTATCAAAAAAGCAGACAGAACAAAACGAGAAATAACGGCGACTTGCGATTTTGAACGCGAAAATAAACTTGATAATTCTAAAACTTATTAAAATGTTTGATAAATCTTTAAAATTGTGTATAATCTAATTAAGATACCAGTTTTAAGGATTTTTTTTATGTTTAATTTAGAATATTCAAACACACCAATTTCAACACTACTAAGAATTTTATTACCAATAGCAATTGTCGCCGTCACAGTGGGACTTTTCTTTGCTATCTATGGCAAATCAGACAAATCAAAAAAGATTACAAAAATTGTGCTTGCAAGCGTCATTGCCTTTCTATTATTGTTTAGATTTGTATTTTGGACAGTAAGACTTTTAAATCTTAATAACACATATTCATTTTCTTCATTTTTACTTTCACTAGGCTTAAACTCAAATTATGCAATCACAACACTTTTGATGATAATCGCAATGGTTTGCCTTTATGTCAGTGCTTTTTCAAAAAAAGACAATGCCTTTTTAGATTTTTGTAAGCACACGCTTCTTGGAATTGGACTTCCTTTTGTCGTTATCCAATTATTTAGGGCTGATCTTATTATAAACGCAGTTGACAGTGCTTATCACATTTTAAATATTATTTCAATCATTTTTACAGTTCTCACCTTTTATGTGCCAATTTATTTTATTAAAATTGGCGAACTTAAACCAAGCCTTTCAAAATTTTGGCTAGCAATTTCTGGTTACACCATGATGGCAAGTTTATGTATGACACTTTCAATAGTCACAAGAAGTGGCAACATCGCTGAAATGACTTACTCATCTTCCCTTGCCTTGCTTGGCGCAAGAATCAATTTTCCATGGTTTTTACTTATAACAATTCCTTCATTTTTAATTATTTGCTTTATTTGCTACTATATTGTTACTTTCATTTATAAAAAAGTTACACATGATCCAGTAACGCTTGAATACAGACACAGAAATGAATTTTTTGACTTGTACTCTTTTGCGACAAAATCACTTTGCTGTATGCAAGGACTTTTGATTTTAATAATACTTGGCACTGTAACAAGAAATCCTCTCGGAACACTTTGGGGACTATTTTGTCTTATTCCTTTAATAATGACAATATTTTGTGTTTGGACTGCATATGAGATGCAAAAACAAGCAGAATTAGACGATGAAAGTATGTTTAATGAGGGCAACAAAGAAGCAAAAAAGATTATTATCATTTCTTTGATTGGAAATATTATATTCGGACTTGTGGTGGCAAAGCAAATTAAAAATGAACGTGAGGCAATTATTGAAAGAAAACAGCGCGAAGAAAAACACAGACAAAAAAAATTGCAGCAAGATAATGAACAAGAATAATGAATAAATTGTAAATAAAATCAACCTTGTATGGGGTGCACCCCAAAAGTTGGACAAAAAATTAATATTTATATTGCTATATTATGAGTTCGGTATTGCACCGGGCTCATTTTTAATTTAAGTATTATTCTTTCGTTGTTGTAATAATATATGTAT
>CALWTH010000014.1 GCA_944384405.1 uncultured Clostridia bacterium | reverse complement strand
GCGGGTGTAGCTCAGTGGTAGAGCCCCAGCCTTCCAAGCTGGTTGCGAGGGTCCGATTCCCTTCACCCGCTCCACATGGGTTTGTAGCTCAGCTGGATAGAGCAGTGCCCTTCTAAGGCAAAGGTCGGGGATTCGAATTCCTCCAAGCCCACCAAAAATAAAAAAGTGCATCATTGCTTGGTGCACTTTTTTATTTTCTTAATATATCACCTTTTTCTAGTGGCAAGTTTGTGTAGATATATATTTTTTGTTGAACATTTTTCGCATCTTGTAAATCATTGCCACTTTCATCAGTCATTTTTGTCAATTTTATAGTTTTATTAAAGCATTCATTTGGTGAAAGGACTTCAAGTTCATCACCTACTTTAAAACGATTGCGTTGTTCAATAAGAACTTTCTCTTTGTCGCTATTTCCTATTACATATGCCATATATTCATATGACTGAACAGGAGATGAAGACTCTAGGCACTCCTTGTCTTTTGCCCCAAGATAAAATCCTGTTGTGTATTGCCTATGGCTAGACTTTTGTAATTCTTTTTTCAAAAGTTCCAAATCTTTTTCTGTGATTTTGTCACCTTTATCTAATGCGCGTCTATATGCGTTGACAACATTTGCCACATAATATGGCGACTTCATTCTACCTTCAATTTTGAAACTTGTAACTCCAGCTTTTTCAAGTTCACCAAGATGTTCTATCATCATCAAATCTTTGGAGTTTAAAATATATGTTCCGCGCTGGTCTTCTTCAATTTGGTATTGGTCACCTTTTCGCGATTTTTCTGTAATGGTATATTCCCATCTGCATGCTTGCGTACATGCTCCACGGTTTGCATCACGCCCTGTTAAATAATTAGAAAGTAAACATCTTCCACTATACGCAATACACATAGCCCCATGAATAAAAGCTTCAAGTTCTATGTCACTTGGTATTTTAGCTTTTATTTGTTTAATTTCTTCAATAGATAGTTCTCGTGCTAGTATTATTCTCTTCACGCCAAGTTTCGCCAAAAAATTTATTGCATAACTATTTAAAATATTAGCCTGCGTACTAACATGAATAGTCAAACTTGGAGCATGCTCACGAATAAATTCCATAATTCCAAGGTCAGACACAATCACTGCATCAACCTTGTATTTTACAAGTTCATCAAGGTATTCTTTAAGACCCTCAAAATCGCTTTCATGTGCCAAAATATTAATTGTAATATAAACTTTTTTGCCCAAACTATGAGCATAATCCGTAGCTTCTTTTATTTCATCATCTGTGAAATTTCCTGCAAAAGCTCTAAGACCAAATTTTTTTCCTGCAAAATAAACTGCATCGGCGCCAAAGCGAAAAGCTGTTTCCATTTTTTCAAAAGTGCCAGCAGGTGCTAATAATTCCGCCATTTTTCCTCCTCTAAACGAGAATAGTATATTATTTTTATACAACAAAATCAATTATTTTAATCTAATTACTCTTTGGGCTCCTCCCATTCCAATTATGTGAAATATTCCACCAAAAGTATCGAATTTTCTTCTAGCAAGTACATTCTCAACAGTCATCAAATCTTTTGGTGAAAATTTAACAGAAATTCCACAAGAAACATTAACCTTTCGTGGAGTATTGACTATTTGACATTGAACATTATATGAACTCAATAGATTCGCAAAATTTATCGTGTGTGACCGTGCACGAAAAACTATGATATAGTAATCCATAAAATCCTCCTTTGTAGTCAACTTTTGATATTATTTCATATCATATTACTATATGATATATTTTGATAACAGTGCCACCACATTGGTGAAACCAAAAGAAGTAATTAGTGCAGTAATGGAAGGACTGACAAAATACTCTGCCAATCCTGGACGAAGTGGACATAAACTAAGTATGCTTTGTGCAAGCAAAGTTGAAAACATAAGAAACAAAGTAAAAAAATTTATAAACTCAGATAATGCTGTGTTTACTGAAAACTGCACTGACGCACTAAATCTTGCAATTATTGGCACAATAAAAAGCAATTGTCACATCATTTGCACATCAAACGAGCATAACGCAAGTGCAAGACCTATTTTTGAAATGGCAAAAAAATATAACATTGAAGTTAGTGTCGCAACGCCATCAAAAGCTGGCATTTTACGTGCAGAAGATATTTCTAAACATATAAAAAATAACACATATCTAGTATGTGTCAATCATATGTCAAATGTTGATGGAGAAATTGCTGACATCGAAAATATAGGCAATCTATGTAAACAAAATGGCATTTTATTTTTAGTCGATGGAGCTCAAAGTGCTGGACATATTAAACTTGATATGAAAAAATTTAATATTGATATGTTGGCTCTTGCACCACACAAAGGCCTTTACGCTCCACAAGGTGTTGGAGTGCTAGGATTTAATAATGACATTGAAATAAAACCAATTCGCTTTGGAGGAACAGGAACAGAGGGCGAAAACGTCTATCAGCCAACAACATCTATTGAACGATTTGAAAGCGGAACTCTTCCCACGCCAAATATACTAGGATTGGGAGCTGGAATAGATTTTGTAAACGCTCATTTTGATGAGATAAATTCAAAAATAGACGATTTGTCAACATATTTAAACTATGAACTTAGTCAAATAAACGGAGTTAAAGTATACACACACCCAAACAATTCATTTGGAGTCATTGGATTTAATATTAAAGATTTTGGCTCAACAGAAGTCAGTCAAATATTAAGTGACAAATATAACATTTGTGTACGTGGCGGACTTCATTGTGCAGGACTTAAACATAGATATCTTGGCACACTTGAACAAGGAGTTGTGAGAGCATCATTGTCATATTTCAATACATTTACAGAATGTGAAAAATTTGTTAGAGCAATTAAACAAATATCCAAACTTTAGATATAAAAAAACTTGCCAAAAGGCAAGTTTTTTTAAACAATTTGTTATTTTCTATTTGCAAATACGCCAACGATACCAGATAAGAGTGTTCCAAGACTAAGCATATAGAAGCCAACACCTGGCATTAAGATGGTTGACAAATAGTCATTGACATTACTCTGTGATACACAGTATACAATACCAAGAACAATTGCGACTAAAGCCAAAAGTAATTCAACTATTGCAATAAGTTTTAATACTTTGTTCCAGTCTATTTTGCCAATACCAACGAAGCCCAAAAGATAACAAATTGCATACAAACATCCAAGCACTAATGCAATTAACAACAAAACTTCGCAAACTGTTCCAAGTGCAGCATTGTCGCCGGCTTTTTCAGCGAAAATACCAATGCCGTCAAGAGTTCGTGTGGTGTTTGTAATATCACTTGTTATTTGTGGAACCCACATGGCAAGGAAAATACCTATGAAAGCCACAACAACAAGCCCTATTGCAATGATGTTTGTAATAAGTCTTTTCTTTTTCATCATTCCTCCTTAAAGCTATTGTATCAATAAAAACAAAACAAATCAACTAAAAACTTGCTATTTTGCATCATACCATGTTTTTCCACTGCCTATGCTTACAATAAGTGGTACATCAAGTTTAACAACATTTTCCATGCAAGACTTTAGTATGCTTTCAACAACTTCTCTTTCCCCTTTTGCGCAATCTACAATTAACTCATCATGAATTTGCAAAATCATTTGAGATTTAAGTTTTTTCTCTTTAAGTTCTCTGTCAACTTTAATCATTGCAAGTTTGATTATGTCAGATGCACTACCCTGAAGTGGCATATTCATCGCCACCCTTTCACCAAACTGTTGAATATTTTTATTGACAGAGTGAAGTTCATTTATCTTTCTAATTCTACCGAACATTGTCCTACTCATACCACTTTCACGTGCAGAATCTATATTTTTTTGCATGTATGTTGTAACTTTTGGATATGTTGCATGGTATCTATCCATAAATATCTTTGCTTCTTTTGCAGATATCCCAAGTTGGTTTGAAAGTCCAAATGCGCTAATTCCATAAATGATTCCAAAATTTACAGCCTTAGCTGATGATCTTTCACTTGATGTGACTTCATCAAGTGGTTTTGAAAAGATTTTTGCAGCTGTTGCCCTGTGAATATCCTCATTATTTAGATATGCTTCAATCAAATGTTCATCTCCTGAAAATGATGCTAAAAGCCTTAATTCAATTTGATTGTAGTCAGCTGAAACTATGCATCCATCTTCAAAACGTGATACAAATAATTTTCTTAAATTTCTTCCGTCTTCTTCTTTTATTGGTAAGTTTTGCAAATTTGGTTCACTTGATGAAAGTCTACCAGTCGCAGTTAGCGTTTGATTAAAAATTGTGTGTATACACTCACCTTTTTCTTCAACAAGTTTGATATATGGATCCAAATAACCACTCACAAGTTTTTGAATTTTCCTGTATCTAATAAATAGTGGAACAATTGGATGTTCGTCAATAAGAAAATTTAAGTATTCACTACTTGTAGAATGTTTTTTATTATTATAGTCACTAAGTTTAAGTTCATCAAAAAGTATACTTCCAACCTGCTTTGGAGAATTTAGATTAAATTGTTTATTTGCATAAATATATATTTTGTCCTGTATATTTTGAAGTTCATCTTTATATCTTTTTGACAATTCACTTAAATGTTTTGAGTTGATATAAAAACCATCTTTTTCCATTTCAAATAAAACATAAGTCAATGGAATTTCAATATTGTTGTATACGAACATAAGTCCAAGCGACTTCATTTGTGCAAGTAAGTCTTGTCTTAACAGTCCAAACTCTTGGGTGATAATGTCTTTGCCTATCTTTTCGCCTGCGTGTACAAGATATAGCGCAATACTGGCATCAAAAATTTCACCTTTCATATTCACAAAAACTTCATTTTTATGCATATGAGATTTTAAATCATATGTTATTTTTATAATATTTTCATTTTGTAATAGTGGTTTTAAATAATTTATTAATAAATTTTCATCTACACCCGAGAATAGATCTCTTTGAGCTGAAATATAATAAACATTTTCATCATTTATTGAAAATTCAAAATTATCTAAAAAATCAAAAGCCAGATATTCAATTTTTTGACTTAATATATTTTTTAATTGATTTTCATCTTTAATTTCAACTCTATTTTCTTTTAATTTTCTAACTGATGATTGAAGTTGGTTAGCGTTGTCAGAAAATAATTCTTGACGTCTAAGCAGTGAACGAAATTGATATTTTTCAAAAAAGTTTTTTACTTCTGCGTTAAAAGGAAAATCATATTCATATCTTTTTATGTCAACATTTATATCACAATGTGTGTTTATAGTTGCAAGTTTATATGAAAGATATGCACTTTCTTTACCATTTACTAATTTTTCTTTTAACTTACCTTTAAAATCTTCAATATGCGCATAAATATTATCAACAGTTCCATAATCCTTTAATAAATTTGTTGCCGTTACACAACCAATTCCTGGTACTCCAGGTATGTTATCAGAACTATCCCCCATAAGTGCTTTTAAATCTATTATTTGTTTTGCAGTAATTCCAAAAGTATCTTTGATGTTACTTAAATCAATTTTTTCAACATCTGTTATGCCCTTTTTTGTCAGCCAAACTTGGGTATTTTCGTCTATGAGTTGCAACACATCTCTATCCCCTGATAAAATTATATTTTCAACTCCACTATGCTTTGCAACAGTTCCAATAATATCATCGGCTTCAATACCTGGCACCTCATAAATATTGATATTCATAAAATTTAAAAGAGTTTTTAATAGTGGCATTTGAGAGCGAAGTTCTGGCGGCATTTCTTTTCTTGTGCCTTTATACTGAGCATACATATCTGTTCTGAATGTGTGTCTTGAATGGTCAAAAGCAACGCATATATATTCTGGCTTTATCTCAGTAATACACTTTACAAGTATATTTACAAAACCATAAACTGCGTTCGAATATTCACCATTTTGGTTGGTTAAAAGAGGCAGTGCATAAAACGCCCTATTAACTAAACTATTTCCGTCTATTATAACTAACTTTTGCATCATATTCTCCTATTAAAAAAAACGCCAAAAGTGGCGTTTTGGACTGTTAGCGAGTATAAACTCACTACGCTAACATACTCGTAAACAACCTAACAGCAGCTTCACCACCATTAAAAAGACCACTTATCCACTCTGGTACTGTGGTTGCAAGTATGAATATTACTATTGCCAGCACAATTAAAATTATAACTATAAACTTGATTATTTTGCCTGCCAAGCCACCAAAAGCAAACAAACAAAGAAGTGTCATTGCACCATAATCAACGGCATAATCGACATATGGTTGAAATTTCTCTGGAATAGAAAACAATTCGTTTGAGCATGCTTCATTTACTTTTAAAAGTGCAAGCCCAATAACAAAGGCAGTAGTGATGAGTGTTAAAACAAAAAAATACATTTTTTTCATTTTCTTATCCTCTCCTTTCAATATAGAAGTATATCACAAAAATTAATCATTTGTCCATATGTTTATTATTTTATTTTTTAACCAATTTCACGCTCTTTTTCTTTTTGCGTATTTTCTTTTTTTATTTGTTTACGCTCTTTTCTTGTTAAATTTGTATTTTTGCTTCCTATTTTTTTAAGTTTATCTATGAAATTGACTTTATTTTCTTTTCCTATTAATAGCCTTGTGATGTTCCCCCTATGCATAAACCACATAAAGAAATATAAAATAAACAATATTATTGTAATAACAATATTATCATGAAATTTGTATCCTTCAATAACAGTTAGTGCGGTAATGAACAAAAATGAAGTCAGCGCTCCATAATCAAATATTACCAAATACAAAAAGCAAACAACAAAAACTATTATTGCCCAGTATGGCTCTGCAACTGCAAACATTCCAAGCATAGTAGCAACACCTTTGCCACCTTTAAATTTATAAAATACTGGAAAACAATGTCCCATAACTGCACTTGCACCACCAATGTAGAGTCCGACATAACTCATTTCATTGGCAACATCTCCGCCGAACATAAAAAAGCCAATTAGTGCTGGAATTGCACCTTTTAGTGCATCAAAAAACAATGTCAAAATACCTGACTTAAATCCAAAAGTCCTGAGCATGTTCATAGAACCCGGGTTGCCGCTTCCATGTTTTGTGATATCATCATGCTTTATTCTTGATATAATCTTAGCAGAACTTATGTTTCCAAGAAAATATCCACATAAAATCAATACAACATAATTTAAAATTTCCAAAATTAATTATCTTCTCCCTTTGAACGAGTGATGAATTTTATAGGTGTGCCTGAAAAATCAATAGCTTGACGAAATCTATTTTCAAGATATCTAAGATATGAAAAGTGCATAAGCGAAGCATCGTTACAAAATAATAAAAATGTTGGTGGATTAGTACTTTTTTGTGTGATATAATTAATTTTTAATTTTTTACCATTTCTGTATGGAGGATCATTGGAAAGGATTGCCTCACCCAAAAGTTCGTTGAGTTTACCTGTGGCAATTTTCTTGCTTGAATTATCATATGAAATTTTTGCCGCGTCAATCACACCACTAAGCCTTTGGCCAGTCACCGCAGAAACATAAACACTTTTGAAATACGACATAAATGAAAGTTCATCTTTTAAATCGTCTTCAAATTGATTCATTGTATAAGAATTTTTATCAACTAAATCCCATTTATTGACAACAATAACGCTTGGCTTACCTTTTTCATGCACATAGCCTGCAATTCTGACATCTTGCTCTGTAACACCTTGCGTTGCATCAAACACAATCAGAACAACATCTGCCCTTTCAATAGCCTCCATTGAACGAATGACAGAATAGCCTTCAATACTTTGCTTATCATAACTGCGTTGTCTTCTAAGTCCTGCTGTGTCAATAATCGCATATTTTGTTTTGTTGTGTGTGAACTGTGTCTCAATCGCATCTCGTGTTGTCCCAACAACTTCACTGACAACTGACCTATCGTAACCTAATATTCTATTAGTTATACTGCTTTTTCCAACATTTGGTCTACCAACTATGGCAATTTTAACAACGTTTTCATTGTCTTCCTGATATACAGACGCGTCAAAACAAGAAACTATAGCATCAAGAACTTCGCCAAGGCCTTTTGATTGTTCACAAGATATTGGGAAAGGCTCTCCAAAGCCAAGAGAATAGAATTCATAGCTTTTTTCAACTTCAAAATTATCTAGTTTATTCACTACCAAAATAACTTTTTTATTGCTTTTTCTTAAAATGTGTGCAACTTCCTCATCAACAGGAGTCAACCCCTGTTTGCCGTCTACAATAAAGACAATAACAGTTGCGAAGTCAATAGCAATGTCAACTTGACTGCGTATAGCGTCTTGAAAAACATCGTCACTTTTTATGTCAATACCACCTGTGTCAACAACTCTAAAATTATGCCCACACCACTCTGCATCGGCATAAATTCTGTCACGTGTAACACCTGGCGTGTCATCTACAATACTGATACGCTTGCCACACAGTTTATTAAAAAAAGTGCTTTTGCCGACATTTGGACGGCCAACAATCGCAACTAAAGGTTTTGTCACACTAATCTCCTAATGTGATTAGTATAACATATTGTTTTTATTTAAACAAGTCAATTAATAGTTTTGCTTTTCTTTTTCAACTTCAAATTGCTTACAAAAATTTTTAAGGCGAACAATATTGCAAAAGTCACACATAATACAAGAATACATTGTGTCATCATCTGTCCACCTAACGCCAATGAAGTTTCAACACTAGCACCAAACATTTTTGATGAAATTAATTCATATATTATTCCCCCAACAAATGCTCCACAAAAAACTGAACCAATATTGTTTGAAAAAAGCGAAAATATAATACCAATAACTAACGACATATATACATAAGGTTGAATAAAATCATATTCAAACTCAGTTAAATTTAGTGCGTTATAGCATGTAAATGCAACAATAATCACCATACAACAAATTATGGCAGAAACAAAACTTTTAATATTTTTTATTTTTGTCATTAATAAAACAAAGACAATAAAATAGTTAAAAAGGTTAAAAGAAATTTCATAGCCGAATATATTGACTGTCCCTAAAAGTGAGAATACTGTACCAATAAGAAAAAATATACACGTGAAAAATCTATTTAACCCACATACTTTCAATATGCTTTCAAAAACTCCAAATGCCGTAAGTATTGTTAGCGTTCCCATAATCACGAATGTTAAATTCATATTACCCTCTTTTGTCTTAATATTTGCAAAACATAAATATTTATGTATTATTTACATTTTCTCTTGCAATGACAGCATCTTTTACTTTTGAAAAAGTAAATCAATGAATATAAAATGATACCCAAAATTACCAAACAAATAGTTGTTGTCAAAAATCCAAAAAGTTCTGTTATTTTAAACAAGGTAAAAGTAAACATTGATAAAATGTAAGCGATTACGAATTGTGATATTATAGAAAACAAAGTCCATTTTGTGCCAATTTCCTTTTTAAAAGTTGCTAGTGTTGAAATGCAAGGACAATACAAAAGACAAAACACCATAAAACTCATAGCACTTGCTGGCGTGAAATGAACCACACTTGTTGCAGCAATGATACTATTTGAAATTGCAGAACTTGTGACACCATTGAATATTGCAATTGAAGACACTATCACCTCTTTTGCAACTATGCCCGCAATGAATGCACTAACCGCTCCCCATGATGAAAATCCGAGTGGATAAAACAAAGGTGATAAAAACTCTCCAAGCACTTGCAAAATACTTTTTTGTCCTGAAAATTTCACATAAGTCAATGAAAAAGATAAATTTTGTAATAGCCACACAACAATAGAAAGTGCCAAAATAACACTACCAATTCTTGTTAAAAATGACGTGGCACTTTGAAACGTAAATGACAATGTGTGCTTTAAAGAAATTTTTTGATATGAAGGAAATTCCATTATGAAAGTTTGCTGTTTTGATGCAAGTTTTGTCTTCTCCAAAAACAAGCTCATAAGCAGTGCAACAATAACACCAAGAATATAAAGTAGTGCTATGATGACAACATTTTGCGTTCCAAAAAACGCACCGCCAATTACGGCGTAAACTGGAAGTTTTGCACTACAACTCATATATGGCGACAAAAGTGCTGTTTTGACTTTTGCGTTTTCATCGCTCATATTTCTTGCAGTCAGTGATGCCGTTGTACTACAACCAAAGCCCATGATAAGAGTGTAAACACTACGTCCTGACAGCCCTACATTTTTCAAAGCGTCATCAAGGCAAAACGCAAGTCTTGAAATATATCCACTTTGTTCCAATATATCCAAAAACATAAACAGCAAAACAACTTGTGGTAAAAATGAAATGATTGTTCCAACGCCACTAAAAATCCCATCTTTAACAAGGCAAATCAAAAAATCCGGCACTTTGTTTAAATATAAAAAATTAACAAATTTTGCACCGATAATATCTTGAATTAAATATCTCAAGTTATCAGATAAAAATTTTCCAACTGAGAAAAAAGTCAAGTAGAAAATTAACAGCAAAATAGCTATAAATATAGGTATGCAAAGATATTTATTTAATATTATTTTATCTATTTTGCTTTTTCCAATAGTTTTAAGTATTTTATAATTGCAATATTTTAATATTTTATCAATTTGATTGTATTTTGTTTTTATATATTTTTCTAAATAAATATGATTTTGTTCGCTTATTTTATCATTAATTTTTAGCAATTTTTTATAATAATCGCAACCACATTTTGCTTTGTTTAAATAAAAGTCATTTTCATTTATTTTTAAATTTATTTTATTATTTTTTTTATTAATTATTTTAAGCAATTCTATAAAAGTCTTGATATTATTTGCTTTTAAAGAAGTAACTTTGACATTTAATTTTTCACCCAACTTTTTATAGTCAAGTGTTATGTTTTTGTCAATTTCATTAATTACTAAAATGACATCTCTTCCTAGTTCGATAAGTTCAGTTAAAAGTAGTAAATTTCTTCTTAGTGTTTGATTGTTACATAAACATAATATTTTACTATTTTTATGTGACAAAATATAATCGACAGAAACTTCTTCCTCATAGCTGTTTGGAGAAAGACTATAAAGTCCTGGCAAATCAACAACATAACAATTAAGTGTCTTTGAAAATGCTTTTGTGTATGATACTGTTACACCATGGAAATTGCCAGTATGAACTTTTTGTTTCGTCAGACTATTAAATAGTGTACTTTTACCAGTGTTTGGATTCCCAACAATCAAAATCTCATCCATACACCACCACACATGATGCTTCATTTTTTCTAAGTGATATCATTTGATTTGATATCTCCACAAGCAAAACGCCTTTTTTTAGTGACTTATTGTAAACGCAAACTTTTTGCCCTGGGAAAAAGCCAAATTCTAGCAGTCTAGTTTTTGTCTTGATATCAATACCATTACAAATATTTGCAATGGTATATTCTTTACCAATAATCACTTCATTCAAAAAAAAATTCTTCATACAATAATGTATGAAGAAAAATTTTCGTTTATGTTTTATTCATTTTTTAAAAAATCAATAAAATTTGTAGCGTCAGTAAACTGTCTGTAAACTGATGCAAACCTGACATAAGAAACTTGGTCAAGTGGCTTTAACATATCCATAACCATTTCACCTATTTTAATAGATTCAACTTCATGAGTTGTCTCTTTTAATCTCTTTTCAATGTCACTTGCAATATTTTCAATTTGAATCAAACTAACAGGCCTTTTTTCGCAAGCCTTTATTATACCATTAATAATTTTGTTTTTGTCAAATGGCTGAATACTGCCGTTCTTTTTAATGACGAGAATTGGTGTACTCTCTATTGTTTCATATGTGGTCCATCTTTTTCCACATTTAAGACATTCACGCCTACGTCTTATTGAATTATCCCCCGTTTCTCTTGAATCTATGACTTTGCTATCAGCATTGCCGCAATAAACACACTTCATTTGTTTTCTCCTAACTTATCAGCAAAGCTATTATACACTATTTAAAACTCTTTGTCTAGATGTAAAATTTTATTTTTTCTTTTTTTCATCAAACGTTATTGTATTTGAAGATGACCTTGGCACAGTTGAATAAAGTTCAACAAGTATTGTATCATCACCTATTTTGCAAATTTGATTATATGGAACAAAAATCTCCCCGCCAGACTTAAACACATTCCATATGTTTTTATCGCCGGGTACAACAAGTCCGGTAATCCTCCCTGTTGCGAGTTCAAAAACAATGTCAACGATGTGACCAAGCCTTTTGCCGTCAACAACGTTCACCACCTCTTTGCATCTCAGTTCCAAAAATGAACTTTCCAAATTACGCTCCATAGTAGTATATATGCAAAAGGTGTTACAAAAAATTACTCATGAACATTTAATGGCAGTCGCCCTAAACTTTCACTACTTTTATTGTAGTATACATAACAGGGCTTGTCGTCTTTTTCTTGCCTATAAACTTTTTCAAAAATTTGTTTTGCCTGTTCAAAATTACTTTTTTGATAAGCCCTAACTCCGTTTTCAAATTCCAGGTGATGTTTATAAAGCTTTTCACGTTTTTGACGAGGAAAAACTTCTAAACATTCAAACACTGACTGCTCCACTCCTTCTCCATCTAATTCGGCAATATATCTGTATGCCATTTTAAAAGATGTTGGCAAGGCGTTTAATGTGTTTTTGGTTATGAGCATAATGGAACCAAACTTTTCGTTTATTTCATCAAGTTTATTTACAAGTTCCATTGAGTTAGTAAGTATTGTCGGTGATTTTCTCTGTTCATCTCCAACTACTCCAAAAATGATTTCATCGGTGTGAATAACTAGACCCACTTCAAATTTAGGCATATTCATATCAAGATTTTTTTGTTTAATTGCACGAGATATATTTAAGGCACAAGTAATTGCGTTTTGTGGTGAGATAAAAACAGATAATATTCCATTTTCAAGATATTTATCAACAAATCCATCAAATTTTCTAATTATTGGAGCAACAACATTTAAGTATGAATTTATATAATTAAAATTCTCTTCCAAACTTAATGTTTTTGAAACAACACTACTATTTTTTATATTACAAAAAAGAATTGTTGCTGTTTTTTTAACTTGACTTCCAACTTCGAGTTCCAAAATATTTTTTTTACCAAGAAATTTAATTAATTTTTTAGGAATAAATTTTTCATATTCAATACTTGTTTGCTTAATCACTTCGTCTTTGGTTTTATAATTATCATTTATTTTTTTTAATGAACTTTCAATCTCTTGGAATTGCTTTGTTCCTCCAATATTTATTCTACCATTAACTTCACCATATGCAAGGCGTTTTGTCACTGTTTCAATCTTTTTTATCGGTCTTGTTGCTATTACGAAGGTTAAAGAAATGACAATGAGATAAATAATTGCAATAACAACAATCCAATAATATCTATTATTATTCTCAGTAGTTATATTTAAAGCAGTTTTAATAAAAATTGCTGGTGTGTTTGAATAGTTATTTATACTAAAAATACCAAACATAATACCACCAAAAATTAGCGTAACTGGTACTGTTGACAAAAATAATACAGTGCTTAATTTTCTTGTTTTTAAAAACTTAAAAAATAGCACATTACCACTGATAAGGTTAACAATATCAAACGCAACACACACCCAAGCAAGAGTAGAAAAATTAAGTATGATTTCTCCCCCAATTATAGATATACTTGAAAATAAATATGTCGATGTGATAGAGCCACCAACTAAGGACACCAAAAACACAACTATCCATATTTTTGTATTTGTTTTCATATTAATTGTTTTGTTGATATGCAAAAAAAATATTCAAAATTTTTTAATAATTAATTAAATTTTTAGCATAATAAAAATAGGAGAAAAAATGAATCAAAAATTTTTAAATGAAATATACAAAAATACAAAAATGGCAGTTCAATCAATAGAAAATATGTATCCAAAATTTAGGAGTACAAAACTTAAACAATTCATGAAAGATGCACAACAAAAATATTTAGAATATATGGAAAAGTGCAAAAAAATTGCACAAGAAAAAAAACTAGAACTAAAAGATGCTAGTTTTTTCTCAAAGACAATGTTAAAATTGTCAATTTCAATGTCCACGCTTTTTGATAAATCAAGCGAACATATAGCTGAATTGTTTTTGATGGGAACTGTGCGTGGAACACTTAGTTTATATAAAGAATTAAAAACATATAAAGATGCAGATAAGGACATAGTTGAACTTGCCAAAAACTTAAAAGACTTTGAAGAACAAAGTTTTGAGCAAATAAAAATCTATCTTCAAGAATGACTATGCTTAGCAAGATATGAGTTTATTGAAATAGATGCCCTTGCCCCATCACCACAAGCAGTGACAATTTGTCTTAGGTCAGTGTTGCTGACATCTCCACCACAAAAAACGCCACTTATGTTGGTGTTTTTTTCTTTGTCAACTTTGATATACCCCGACTCATCGACATCAATGCCTTCAAACATCTCAGTGTCTGGCTTACGTCCTATTGCAACAAAAAGGGCATCAACATCTATGGTTTTAGTTTGTGATGTGACTTTGTTAAAAACTTTAATTGAATTTACTTTTTCATCGCCAAGTATTTCAACAACTTGACTGTTTAGCACGAGTTCAATTTTGCCTTCACTTTCAAGTTTTTTTATTTTTTGAACTAAAATATCATCGCCACGAAATTCGTCACGCCTATGAATAAGATAAATTTTCTTTGCGACATTTGATAAATAAAGACAATCTTCCAAACTGGTATTTCCACCGCCAACAACTGCAACATCTTTATTTTTATAAAGAGCACCATCACATGTTGCGCAGTAACTCACGCCTTTTGATGTGAATTTCTTTTCTCCTTCAACATTTAAAAGTCTGTTAGTTGCACCAGTGGCAATGTATACAGTCTTTCCCTCGTGTTGATTTTTGTCTGTCTTGACTATTTTCATATCACCGCTTAAATCACAACTTGTAACGTCTTCAAATAAAACAGTCACGCCAAGTTTTGTTATTTGTTCAAACATCTGAGTTGCAAGTGAAGCACCATCAATGTGAATTATTCCTGGGTAGTTTTCAACATTTGTTGTGATTACCATTTGCCCCCCTGGCATACTTCGCTCTATAACCAATACATTTTTACCTGCTCGTTTTAAATATAATGCGCATGTCATTCCGCTTGGCCCACAACCAATTATTATACAATCGTACATATTTTCCTCTCTATTTTATTATACACACATAGTACCACAATTAAAAACAAAAAGAGAAGATTTAAGTTTAAATCTTCTCTAAAAATTTTTCTTCATTTTATTGTAAGACAAAGATAGCCGTCCGTTAATGCTGCGTAAATTGTCTGAGATTATAAATACCACTTCTGATGAATTATTAAAAGATTAAAAAAAGATAGTCCGAAACATTTGCGAACTATCTCTTTTTTGACATTATCTCTTACTAAACTGTGAAGCTTTACGTGCTTTTTTGAGTCCGTATTTCTTTCTTTCTTTCATTCTTGAATCACGTGTCAAGAATTTGCCTTTCTTCAAAACTGCTTTGTTTGCTTCGTCAGCAACAACAAGTGCTCTTGAAATACCATGGCTTATTGCACCAGCTTGACCTGAAAGTCCACCACCGATGACATTGACATATATGTCATACTTATCCAAGCAATTTGTTGCTTCAAGTGGTTGACGAACTATTAACTTCAAAGTGTCAAGACCAAAATATTCATCAATATCAACTTTGTTGATTGTTATTTTTCCAGTTCCATTTGGAATCAATCTAACTCTTGCAATAGCTTTCTTTCTTCTGCCTGTTCCAAGAAATTGAACAACTTTCTTGCTAGCAGTTTTTGTTGATTTCTTCTCTGCCATTAGTTTCTAACTCCTTTTAGTGTGACCATCTCAGGTTTTTGTGCTTCATGACCATGATTTGCATCTTTGTAAACTCTAAGTCTTGTGAACATCTTTCTTCCAAGTGAGTTTTTAGGAAGCATACCTTTAACTGCACGCTCAACTGCGACATTTGACTTTGTGGCTAAAACTGTCTTATAGTCCATCTCTTTAAGTCCGCCAGCATATCCAGAGTGACTTCTGAGCATTTTCTGAGTGAGTTTTTTACCAGTCAAAACGACTTTGTCTGAATTTATAACTATAACATGATCACCAGAATCAACATGTGGAGTGTATGTTGGCTTGTTTTTTCCAGTCAACATATCAGCAACTTGGCTTGCAAGTCTACCAAGTGGCATATTGGTTGCATCAACAATGTACCATTTTCTTTCCACATTTTCTGGTTTTTGCATAAATGTTTTCATTTAACTAAATTTCCTCCAAAAAATTGTGTGATACCTTTAATTTTAAGACAAACTTTTTCGAAGGGGCTAACATTACAAAAAAATATGCCTTAACAAAAGACA
>CALWTH010000013.1 GCA_944384405.1 uncultured Clostridia bacterium | reverse complement strand
ATACCATTTTGCTTAATGCAATTACAAGCCAAAACCTAATAGCATTTACAAATTATGGCAATTGTTTCAAAATTCCAGTCAAAAACATTGCAGAAGCCAAGTGGCGTGATAAAGGTCAGTCGCTTCAATCTCTTGATAAGTCATTTTTACCAGAAGAAAAAATTGTTGCTATGTGGGTGCTAGATGAAGGTATGCTTTCAAATCTTGAACTTGTGTTCTACACATCACAGGGCATGATAAAGCGTACGGCATTTAGTGAGTATTTTGTTTCAAAATCTCACTTTCAGGGCATAAAACTAAAAGACGGCGACAAACTTATTGGAGTTGAAGTTTATGATAAATCAAAGTCAGTTTTGATGCTCAGTCAAAAAGGAATGGTACTCAACTTCGAAACTGTCGATGTGCCACAAACAGGCAGAGTTACGGCAGGTGTTAAAGGTATGAACATAGATGACGATGACAAAATTGTGTTTGCTTCACAAGTTCTTTCGTCAGGAGCACTCACTGTTGGCTCATCAAATGGCTACTTCAAAAACGTACCGGTTGGCGAGTTTGAAGTCATGTCAAGATACCGCAAAGGACTAAGAGTTTATAACACTGACCAAGTTGGCAAAATTATGCTAGGCTACTTTGGTATGGTGCCACCAAACATAGCGATAAAGTCAGAAGGCAAAGTCCAAAAACTATCATCAAGACAAATATCATACGATTCACGTACAGGTAAAGGCAAACAAAACATAAAGCAAGAAATAGATAGTATGTTCGTATATATGTCATAAAAAATCAAGGTAATAATATCTCAAAAAATCTCGCAAATGTTTGATTTCGCGAGATTTTTTGTATATACTATAATTGAATTTATGATTGAAATAAACACAGCAAAGAGATTTAAGTATATTTGGTTTGTGTTATTTTATATAACATTTCTTTTTATCACAATAATTTATTCGTATCAAATTTTTCCGAGTATTGAATTCGATGAGGCATCTTGGCAAGATGTTGCAAGCTATGATTTTGACCTAGTTGACCAAACATATGGCGATGGAGTTTTGACAAATACATATGGCATATCAACCCCCGAGCAACTTGCAGGTATGTTTATGATAGATGAAAGCACTGAAAGAAATTTGAATAATTCTAGTCTTGTTTATGCTGACACAATGGACAATATTGGTGAATCTGATGAAGTTATAACAATAAATAGCGAATATATTCTTTTAAATGATGTAAATATGTCAGGAAGGTCATGGACACCAAGTGATTTTAAGTACATATTCAATGGAAATTATCATGTGATTAGCAATTTATCTTTCAGCGAATCATTTCAATATCTCGGAATGGTTACGACGCTCACAGGTACAATTAAAAATCTTACCTTAAAGTCCGTAGTTATTACAAATAATTATTCATCTTCTACCGAGTCGGGGACAGGGGCTATTGCAGGAAAAAATCAAGGAACAATTAGCAATGTATTAGTGACAGGTGGTAAAATTCAAGGTCCGTCATATGCTTCTAATTGTTATAGAATGGTTGGAGGAATAACGGGTAGTAATTATAATGGGGAAATATTCAATTGCATAAATTATGCAAATGTTGATAGAGCGAAGTTTGCCGGAGGAATTGCTGGAAATTCTTACGGTGGCTCAATAAAAAATTGTGTCAATTATGGCACAATTCAATGTGGTCGCAACAATCAAGCGCGCGCAGGTGGTATTGTCGGCAGAGAGGGTGCAAGTGAAACAGGTCAATCTATGACAACTTTAAAACTTTGTGTAAACTATGGAAATGTTTCTATGGGGACAACGGGCAGTAATATAAGCAATTACACAATTGCAACGGAGGTAATTGTTGGTGGAATAGTAGGAACAGCGTATGATACAATTGATCAATGTGCAAATTATGGAATAGTTAGTTGTGGCTCATTTAATTTAGCTGGATCGAATCTTTATCACGATAAAGTTTACGCTGGTGGAATTGTTGGTTATGCAAAATCAAATATAACTAATTGCTATAATATTGGATATGTGTTGGCAGAAGCAAAAAAATCTACTACTAATGATGAATTTTCGTATAAAGATTTTTCTGATTTGATGATACATGAATATAAGTTTGATAAAATTTTGTGGTGGTATGATTCACATGAAGAGTTGACTTACAGTAGAAAAACAGCAAAAGATTATTCAGAAGAAAGCAAAGCATACGCCGGTGGAATTGCCGCTTATTGCGTAAACAATAGTAAAATTGAAAATTGTTATAACACAGGAACTGTTTCAGGGTCATATAGTTGTATTGAGTTTAAAATCACCGATTATTACTATTACTATTTTGACTATAAAGGGGCTGATAACAATATTGTTAATACAAACTGTATAACTTTCATTAAAATTTATAAAAACGTTTTTTTCCAACCAATATGCTCCACAGGAAATGTTATAGATTGTTATTACTTAACAGATGCTGAAACATCGTATGAATTGTATACAGGTCTTGTAGATATAGAATACAGACCACTTATAGATTTAAATAAATACAATACTACTTTGGAACGGGCATCTTATGTGTGGCGTGATACTAATAATAATGTTATAAAGGGAAACTCCGGTGAACTTGCTTTTATATCTGATGGTTTAAATGACCTCGCTGGAAAAACTTATAAATTTAGTTCTATCTTTTATGGGCGAGATACTGGCAGTAATATCATAAAAGGCAAACAACCAGGATGTATACAAGAAGTGCAAATTTCAAAAAATGGTAATAAATATTCAATAAACTGTAAAACGAAGACAAATTCTGGATGTCAAGGGAAAAATAATAACGAGTCTCAATTAAATAATAGCACAGCATTAACGTATGAATTATCATATGATTCTGGCGTTGTATTGCCTTCAGGAGTAAATGGAACCATTGTAAATGATGTCAATCAGTTAAATCGTGTATTTCAAAACGATTCATATTTTAAAACTTCAGTTAACAACAACAGCTATCCATATCTTAAAAATCTTTATTGGTGAAATTAAATATCTCTTTTTATCACATATGTAATTTTAATTGCATAAAGTAATATGAAAAGATAAAAGGAGGTAAAACGATGTCTTTTTTCATAAACAACACAAATACCAATCGTCCAGGTCCTGTTTGTGGAAATGTTTTGAATGGTCTTAATGAAAAAGTACTTATTGAAGTGACTCGTGTGTTTGATGCATGTATTCAAAATGAAACAGTCCAAGGAGTGACATTAACAACAACAGCTTACACTCCTGCCGCTCCAACATTGCCATTGACATACATCTCAACCGAAACAGATACAACCACAGGTCCAACTGTGTCAAATGTGGTAATAACACGTCTTGATAACAGACCAAACTTCGCAAATGTCACAGGACAGGTGACATTCCCACTAATTGTGACATATCGTGACGCAAATGGAGTTTTGGGAACAGCAACAGCGACATACACAACAGATTTTGCAAGTGTGCTTTGTGTTCCACAACCAGCACTAAGCCCAGTTGTTGTTACAGCAACAGGACAACTGACCAGTTCTATCGGCGCATACACAGCAGAAAATACATTCACAATAACAGCGTGCGTGCAGATAATAATCAAGGTTACGGCTCAGGTTGACATCTTGGTGCCATCATATGGCTATCCATGCATACCAGAATGTCAGACAATTCCAACAGTTTGCCCAGGAGTTGGAGATATCTCGATATATCCAACAACTGTGACGCAAAATGTGAACACAACAACACCATTAAGATAAAAGCATTTGCAATAAAAAACTCTCCAATTGGAGGGTTTTTTAGTTGTGTATTTTGATAATTTTTGGTATCATAAAAATATGCAGATATGTTTTGTATGTGAAGGCAACACCTGTCGCTCTGTGTTTGCTGAAAAGTTGTTTGCAAAGATGTTAAAAACAAATGGAATAAATGGTATAAGAGTCATTTCTCGTGGCTTAAATGTTGCTACGGGCTCAAAAACCAATGAAAATGTTATTAAGGTATTAAAAAATTACGGTGTGTCATATAAGGGTAAAAAGGCACAAAAACTTACAAATTCAACACTTAACATCACCAATCTTTTCATAACAATGACGTCACATCAAAAAAAATTCATTAAAGCAAAAAACGTGTATTCTCTTGGAGAACTTGCCGGCGGTGAAGATATTAATGATCCTTATGGCAAAGGCTACGATGAGTATGAGTATATGGCACAAAAAGTAAGTAAATACTTAAGTGTGCTAATTAATAAATTAAAAAATATGAAGGAGTTATAATGATTATTCTCGCTTGTGACCATGCAGGATATGAACTAAAAGAACAAATCAAGGCATTTTTCAATAGACAAAACATAACAACTATTGATGTTGGAACATATTCAAAAGAGCGTGTTGACTATCCGGATTACGCAAAGGCAGGTAACGCAAAAGTGCTTGAAAATCCAAATAATATCGGAATATATATTTGTGGAACAGGTATAGGCATGAGCATTGCAGCCAACCGAAATCCCAAAATTCGTGCAGCACTTTGTGAAAACGCAAAGTTTGCACACTTAGCAAGGGCACACAATAACGCAAATGTTTTGGTGCTTAGTGGTAGATTTATGTCAAAATCAAAGGCAATTTCAATAATCAAAGAGTTTTTGACAACTAATTTTGAAGGTGGTAGACACCAAAAGAGAGTAAGAAAATTAAGTAAGATGGTGTAATTATGGTTGATGTAACAATTATTGCATTAAATCTTGATGAAAATTTGGACATAAAAAGTTTACTTGATTATGTATTAAAAACTTTTATTAGTCCAAAGATTTTTGTTGCATCAAAAAAACAAACAAGAATAAAAAATGACATTTTAAAAAATTATGTATTTGAAAATTGCACAAATGATGAAGCGTTGAATTATATGATAAGAGATGTTCAGTCGGACAAGCTTATTGTTGTTAGAAATATCAAAGATTATGAGGACATCTCAAGAGTTTTTAATGGGTTAAGAAAGGCAAATCAAATATGTGTACTTAAAAACCCGTCAAACCAAGTCAAACAATTTTTTGAAAAGATGACGGATTATGTCACGAAGTTTTTGCTTGGATACAAATTTTTGCACGCATCAATAGGAGTGGTTGGATTTTCAAAAGATGTTGTTGCAGTGCTTAAACAATTAAAAGAGTGCTCAATTTACACAAAAGTTGATAAATGGATTGGTATTGAAATTGTCAAAATTGAAACGAAAAAAGCACCAAAAGTCAAATTCAAACCTAAAATTTTGCCTGACTTATTGAAAATTTCGCTTTTCACATTGATGGCACTTGCACCACTTATGTGCTGGATATTCGTCGAGGCAATACAAAAAAACATTATGCTTCAACTTTTGTTTGTTTTTATAATAATGTTGTTTGTATGTTTAACAACAATTCAAATCATACTATTATGTGTGAAACTTAAAATTGGTAACAACACTCACAAAGTGGGTGAAATAAAAAAATCAAAAAGGAGAGAGTATGAAAAAAGCAAAAATAGCAATTAATGGATTTGGAAGAATAGGAAGGTTGGTATTAAGGGCAATCGCATCTCGTGATGATGTCGAGTGTGTTGCAATAAACGATCCATTTTTGACAGTTGACTATGCAAAATATATGTTTGAATATGATTCAATTCATGGCAGATTTAAAGGAGAAGTTTCAGTCGATGGTGACTACCTTGTTGTCAATGGTAAAAAAATCAGATTTTTTGCAGAAAAAGACCCATCACTATTGCCATGGCGTGAAGTTGGCGTGGAGTATGTTGCAGAAGCAACAGGAGTTTTCACAAGTTATGATAAGGCAAAAGCACACCTTGATGCAGGAGCAAAAAAAGTTGTTGTCACAGCACCAGGAAAAGAGATGCCAATGTTTGTTATGGGAGTAAATGAAGAGACATACACAACTGATATGAATATAGTTTCAAACGCAAGTTGCACAACAAACTGTCTTGCCCCACTAGCAAAAGTTGTCAATGACAAATTTGGAATTGAAAGCGGACTCATGACAACGGTACACTCAACAACAGCAACCCAGCTGACAGTTGACGGCTCATCAAAAAAAGATTGGCGTGGAGGCAGGGCAGCGTCATATAACATAATTCCATCATCAACAGGTGCAGCGAAAGCAGTTGGGGAAGTTATTCCAGCGCTTAAAGGCAAACTCACAGGTATGAGTTTCAGAGTTCCAACGCTTGATGTCAGTGTTGTTGACCTTACATGTAATTTGAGGACAAAGACGACATATGATGAAATTGTTGCAGAAATCAAGCGTGCTTGTGACAATGAACTAAAAGGAATTATGAGTTACACAGATGAAATGGTTGTTTCAAGCGACTTTATAGGTGATTCTCATACTTGTATATTTGATATAAAAGCAGGGATAATGTTAACTGACACATTCGTCAAACTCATAGCGTGGTATGACAATGAATGGGGTTATTCAAACAAAGTTGTTGACCTCATTGCCCATATGTACAAAGTAGATAGAAAATAAATTAAAATATATCTCCCACCAAGTAATCTAAACTGACATTAAAAAACTTTGCAATTTCAATTAAGTTGACCGTTTTTGGGAAAAGTCCATTTCTCCACCTATAATAATTGTATTCACTCATATTAAGTACTTTCATTGTTTGAAAAACGCTCATTTTTCGTTGTTTAATTATTGTTGTAAAGTTTTCAATAAATTTGTTTTTATTTCTTTCAGCGTTTTTTCTTTGGTCTGAAAAACCAAATAAATAATCAAGTGAGCAGTCAAAAAAATCAGCCATTTTGACTGCTGTTTTAATTTCAGGATAATATCCGTTATTGAAATAGCCGTTGATTGTGGTAGAAGAAATATTTAGAATTTTTGCAAGTGCAAGCCTTGACATATTCTTTTCACACAATAATTCTTTTAACGTTTCTTGAAATGTATTCATAACCACCCTCATAACTTTCTATAATTTTATTTGCAAAATGTTGTTTTTTATTTGATTAGAGAGAAGTGAGGGTATATCAAAAATGATACGAGTGGAGCATATAAAGCATTTAAGTATGCATTGAAAAATAACAAAATTGTGATAAATTTATATAGACAAAATGATGGTATATTTTCAAATCTTGACTTTGAAAAAATCAAAAAAAGATTTTCAAATTATTGATGTAGAAAAGTATTTTTTTATTGACACTAAACCTTTTTTGTGGTATACATTTTAGGTATGCCACATACAAAAGGTTTTTTTAAGCGCTAAAAGCCACCTTTTTGTAGTGAGATTGTTATATAGGAGGAACTTATGTTTGCAGTGATAAGAACAGGAGGAAAACAATACAAAGTTCAAGCAGGCGATGTTATTAAAGTTGAAAAACTTGACAAAAACATTGGCGACAAAGTTGAATTTGAAGTTTTGCTTACATCAAACGAAGGCAAGGTTGCATATAAACCAGCTGATGTTAAAAAGGCAGTTTGCAGTGCAGAAGTTGTTGCACAGGGCAAAGCTGACAAAGTTGTTGTTTATAAGTACAAGGCAAAGAAGAATGTAAGACGTAAACAAGGTCACAGACAACCATACACTCAAGTTAAAATCTTAGAGATAAAGTAATGATTCACATAACATTATTTAAGTCTGGCGAATATTTCAAAGCGTTTGAAATTAGTGGACACAGTGGCTACAGCGAACAAGGAAGTGACATTGTGTGTGCAGCAGTTTCAAGTGTTGCAAATAACGCTGTGGTTGGTATTTGTGAAGTGTTGGACATTCCAGCATCGGTCAAAATTGACGAAAAAAAAGGGTATCTTAAATGCACTTTACCAAATAACTTAAATGAAAAACAAACTGAGGGTGCAGATGTGTTGATACTTTCGATGCAAAAGAGTTTGGAGTATATCCAAAATGATTATAAAAAATATGTTACATTGGAGGTTAAAAATGAGATTTAATATTCAACTTTTTGCCCACAAGAAAGGTGGCGGTAGCACCAAAAACGGAAGAGATAGTCAGTCAAAACGCCTTGGCGTAAAAAGATATGACGGAGAGCAAGTTCTTGCTGGCTCAATAATCGTTCGTCAACGTGGCACAAAGGTTTATCCAGGTGCAAACTGCGGTCTTGGAAAAGATTACACAGTTTTTGCTACTAGTGATGGTGTTGTCAAATTTTCAAAAAGTGGCGACAAAAAAATTGTCAGCGTAATAGCAAAATAACAATAAATAATTTAGACAGTTGCAAATTGTGACTGCCTTTTTTTTTACTATTTATTTGTAAAATTTATATTTTAATGTTATATTACTTTCATGGAAAAAAATATGGAAACACAAACAAATAAGGACATACAAATTGATACACAAGACAAACAACAAAGTTTAGTCGATGAAAAATCGGCAAATGAAGAAAAAAAGAAAAATATAAAAAAAGACTTGTTGCAAGCACTTAAATTTTTGCTTTTTTCAATATCGGCTGGGATTATTCAATTTGGTACATATACATTGCTTTATGAAGTGTGTGGGCTAACACATTGGCCAAGTAACTTGATTGCAATAACGCTTTCAGTTATTTGGAATTTCACATTCAATAGAAAATTCACATTCAAGTCGTCAAACAATGTGCCAATTGCCATGCTCAAAGTTTTGTGCTATTACATAGTCTTTATTCCAGCATCAACATGGTGGGGAATTGCACTAGAAAAAGCAGGCTGGTATGGGCTTTTGATAGAAGCTCTGACAATGCTCATAAATTTTGTTACTGAGTTTTTTTATAGCAAATATTTTGTTTTTCGTGAAAAAAAGATTAAAAAACAAGATAATTAGCAAAATATTTATATGAAAAAAATATTTTGTGTTTTAATTGTATTTAGTTTGTTCATTTTAAGT
>CALWTH010000012.1 GCA_944384405.1 uncultured Clostridia bacterium | reverse complement strand
AATTATTTGTTTTTTGAGATAGTTTTTCAATTATCATGACTGCTTCGTTTGTGTAGACACATTCGGGACAAATTATGAGCGCATCAATATATGTATTTGTTTCCAAAATACGATTTTGCGCCCAAATGCCATCAGCAACAAAAAACTTTTCAGGGTTTGGCTTAGTGTTTGAAATTATATTTTTAATTCTTTTAATTATAGAATTTTTTTCACCAACTTCTAAAAATTTATGAGTTTTTAAAATATTATCAAATTTTTCTCTAAAATTATTGTTTATATTATCCATGCCTTTATTATACATAATTTTACCAAAATTAGGCAAACAAAAAGAGATATATTTATTTGACTTTACTGCGATAATAATATATCATAATAGTAATAAATCAATAACGAAACGGAGGATGATATGCCGTCACGTACCACCCAACTCTCAAAAAATGACTTTAAATGTTTTTTAATTAGGCTTGGAAAAATATTTTCAAACATCTCTATTTTTTCGCTTATATTGTGTTTTTGTGGGATACTTTCTTTTGTTGCGACCGCATTTATTTTACTCATTGGTTTAACTATTATTTTGTTATCAATAGGTACAATTTTCATTGTTGTTCCAAATTATTTTGAAATAATTATGTCTGCCTCAAAAATATCAGCAAGTATTTCGGGATTTTTCTTACAAAATTTTTATATTTTCGCTTCCATTGCCATTGTTGGTTCAATTTTATCTTTGGTTCTTTTGCTTCTCGACAAGAGAACTAAACACACCGGTAGAATTGTTGTGTCTTCTATAGTCATTGCTATCGTGGTGATTACGATAATAGTCTTTGCACTGGGGGTGGGCAAATGAAAAATGTGAATTTTAAGCTTGTCGGTTTAGACTCAAAAGTTATTCCAAATGTTTTGGTTGACGGCGAAGTCATTTCTTGCAAGAAAAATGAGTTTGGCTCTTATGAGGCAAATATTCAAACTGAAAAAGATGAGATTGAGGTCGCAATATCAAGAGAACTTGAACTAAAATCCAGGCTTTGGTGGCTATATGCCCTCATATCTTTTATTATCAGTGTGTTTGGAATATTTAATCCGTCATATGACAGAAAATGTATTTCAATTGAATGTCTTTTCAACTTTAAACTCAGTGAAGAAAACAGCGCTATTAAAATAAAATTCAACACATTGTCATCAAGCGGAAAAGCAATTACGGTTGAAGGTTGTGATAACTATGAAGAAATTAAAAATGAATATACAATTGACAAGACCGCAAAAAGAAGACGAATTACACTTCTAATTATTAAAGTATTAGTTTGGATTGGCCTTGCAATACTATTTGGTTGGCTTATTTCAAAACAGATTGGATAAAGGAGAAAAAATATGAAAGTTTATATTAAAAACAAATTTTGGTCAATTGGTGGTGGCTCTAAGGTTCTTGACGAAAACAAACAACCAGTTTTTCAGGTCAAAGGAAGACCTTTTAGTATCACCCGTGTTAAATATGTTTGTGACAAAGACGGAAAACGCCTTTATAAAATTCGCAACAAATGGATTAACTGGTTTATTCACAAGGCATACATTTATGACTCAAACAAAACAAAAATTGCAACCGTTAAAGACAAATGGTTCAATGTGAAGCAAGAATACTTTATTATGGGTTACAAAGATGAAATAAAAGTTGAAGGCAAATTTTTTGGTCTTAGTTGTCAAATACTTAGAAATGGCGAAGTGATAGGAAAAATTACAAGAAAAATTACTATCATAAATGATGCTTTTGAACTAGAAGCAAATGAAGAAGATATTCCATTTTTGATTGCACTTGTCATCGCAATTGATAATATAACAGATAAAAAATATAAATAACATAATTAAAAAATAAAAATCAACTTATAGTAATAAAATGTAATTAATAAATTAAAAATCCCACAAAAAGGGATTTTTTTAAAAAAATAATCATATTTGTGACTACGAAGCGAAGTTATATTTTTAAATATTAAGAGTCCTGACTCTTAATCAGGGCACTAAATACAAAAAAATGGAGATAATTTCTCCATTTTGTATAATGGTGGATCGCCAGGGGTTCGAACCCTGGACCCCCTGATTAAGAGTCAGATGCTCTACCAACTGAGCTAGCGATCCAAAAACTACTATAGTATAATACAATCTTTTTTATTTTGCAACAAAAAATTTAAAATGATTTTAAAAAAGTCGCCTAAAATGAAGTGAACCTCCTAAAGTTGTCCAACTTTTGGGGTTCACTTCATTTTGGGGTGCACCCCAAAAAGGCGACTTTTTTAATTTAACTTATTTTTTTTCACGCTTAAAGCACAAGAACCAATCAAGACAATACATATTTGGATCATTTGCTTCTACCCTTGCCTTAGCAACTCCACATGAACCTGCCGTTGGCACAATGACATCATCACCTGGTCTCCAATCGGCTGGTGTTGCTATGGCATCTTTATCCGCTTTTTGAAGAGCAAGAACTATACGCTTTATTTCATCAAAATTACGTCCTGTTGAAATTGGATAGTAAAGTATTGTCCTTATTATGCCCTTTGGATCAATGATAAACACTGCTCTAACTGCTTGTGTCGTTGAAGAATTTGGTTGGATCATTCCATATTTTGTTGCTATCTCCATTTTGATATCTTCAATAAGTGGAAATTTAACTTCAATATGCTTTTTGTCTTTCCATTCAAGTTCTTGAATTTTTCTAAGCCATGCAATGTGTGAATATATTGAATCGACACTAAGTCCAACAAGCTCTGTATTGATTGCCTTAAACTCGTCCATCATTGACGCAAATGTCATAAATTCTGTGGTGCAAACTGGTGTAAAGTCAGCAGGATGTGAAAATAATATCACCCACTTGCCTTTGTAGTCTGCTGGAAAATTGATTTCTCCCTGTGTTGTATTTGCCTTAAACTCTGGTGCAGGGTCACCAATAAGTGGCATATGTGTTAATGTTTGTTCCATTTTATTTCTCCTTTTACACCTAAATATTATCAAGACAGTAAAATTATGTCAAACAAATAATTTGTCGTAAATATTAAAAATGTTATATAATTTAGTTATGAAAAAACTTACAATATTTACTATCGTTATTTTATTGATGCTTTGCACTATTCTAAGTGGTTGTGTTAAACCAAAATCAAAATTTGTATACGGAGTTTGGTGGTGGGACTATTCATTAAATGAAAATTACTTAGATTTTGCAATCGACAACAACATCAATGAAATTTATTTCTGCGATCAAGAATTTAACAATTTACAAATTGTTCAACTGATGAAAGAAAACAATATTGACGTTTATTGGCTTATTGGCGAAAAAGAATGGCTACTAGACTTTGAAAGTGTAAAAAATATGGTTGAACGGTATATCAACTATTCAAATGGAATATATAGCGGCATACAACTTGATGTTGAACCGCATCAGTTTGATGACTTTGAACAAAACAGGACCACTTATTTATATGACCTAATTGATATGGCACATTACCTAAAACAATCATTCCCTGATATCAAATTTGATTATTGCATACCATTTTGGCTTGATGACGAAATAACATATGATGGTATGACCAAACCAGCATACAAACACATGATTGATGTGGCAAATCGTGTAATCTTAATGAGTTATCGAGATAGTGCAAGTGGCATGATAGATGTATCAAAAGAAGAAATTGAATATGCAAATAAAATTGGAAAAACTATTATTTTAGGAGCAGAGGCTTCAGAAAGTGAGGAAAGTGACATAGTAACCTACTTCGAAGAAGGAAAAATATACATGAAAGAACAATTAAAAATTGTTGAAGCAATGTTGCCGCAAAATTTTGGTATATCCATTCATCACATAACGTCTTGGAAACAACTAAAAAATTAATAAAATTTATTTAAACAAGTTGACAACAACTAATTTTATGCATATACTACTATTGAACATTTGAAAAAATATTCAAATATTGTGAGGAAAAATTGAAAGATATTTTAACAAAAACAGATATTTTAAATGATGAAACTATGTATGAACTTGCACAACTTTTCAAAATGTTTGGTGATCCGACTCGTGCAAAAATACTTGCATGTTTGCACTTAAATGACATGTATGTTTCAGATATCTCAAATAAAGTCAATATGTCTATCTCAGCCGTTTCGCACCAACTAAGAATACTTCGATCTGCAAAACTTGTTAAAGCCATAAAAGAAGGAAAAGAAGTCAAATATTCACTCGCAGACGACCATGTGACAAAAATGATGGAAATGGGACTTGGACATATATTAGAAAATAAATAATGGCAATAGTTGCCTTTTATTTTAATAAATATTTGAATATTTGTTCAATGAAACAATTATTTGATATTTAAATATAATTTATTGGAGAAAAAATGAAAAAGATAATTAAACTTGAAGATCTTGATTGTGCATCTTGTGCAAGTAAGATAGAAAATGCAGTTAAAAAAATTGATGGAGTTGACTTTGTTAGCGTAAATTTTATGACACAAAATATGGTTTTAAAAGCAAATGACGAGCAATTTGATGAAATTTTAAAAAAAGTCGTAAAAAAATGCAAACATATTGAACCAGAGTGCACACTTATTTTATAGGAGAATTATGAAACTAAATACATTAACAAAAAAAGAAAAGAAAAATCTTATCAGAATACTAATAGCACTTTCACTATTTGTTGTTATATTCGTTTTTGACAAGATTTTTGTTCTTGCGAATGTTTTTGATGGGAAATTTGGCTGGCTATTTCCCTTTTTGCTATATTTGTGCGTATATCTAATCATTGGCTATGACATAATTTTTAAGGCTATTCGCAACATTTTACACGGACAATTTTTTGATGAGAATTTTTTGATGTGTGTTGCAACTCTTGGTGCTTTTGGACTGGCAATTACAAAAGGAGTCCTTAACGAGCAAATTGAAGGTTTTGATGAAGCGTGTGCGGTGCTTTTGTTTTACCAAGTGGGAGAATTTTTTCAAAGTTACGCAACCAACAAGTCAAGAAAGTCAATTGCTGCACTCATGAATTTAAGACCAGACTATGCCAACATTAAAACAAATGACAAAATTAAAAAAGTTGACCCAAGCGAAGTCAACGTTGGAGATATTATTGTTGTTAATCCTGGCGAAAAAATACCACTCGACGGAGTCATCACAAATGGAAGTTCGACACTTGACACAAAAGCACTTACTGGTGAATCAATACCTCGTGAAGTTACTCTTAATAGTGCTGTTTTAAGTGGTTGCATAAACATATCTTCAAAAATTGAAGTAAAAACAACTAAGAAATTTTATGACAGTACTGTCAGTAAAATTTTGGAACTTGTGGAAAATGCGTCCTCTCAAAAATCGAAAGCAGAAAACTTTATTACTAAATTTGCTAAATATTATACACCCATTGTAGTTTTTGTTGCCCTTGTTTTAGCAATTGTTCCATCACTCTTCACTTCAAATTGGACTACATGGATTTATCGCTCACTTAGTTTTTTAGTTGTGTCATGCCCATGCGCCCTTGTCATTTCAATCCCACTATCATTTTTCGCTGGTCTTGGACTTGCTTCTAAGTACGGCATACTCGTGAAAGGCTCAAATTATCTTGAAAAACTTAATAAGGCAAATATATTTGTATTTGATAAAACTGGGACTTTAACAAAGGGGAATTTTGTTATTAATTGTATCTATCCAAAAAATAATTATGAAGAGGTACTACGATTAGCAAGTATTGCCGAAAATGGATCAAGTCACCCTATTGCTAAATGTATATTGCAAAAATATAACAAATCTATATCAAATAACAATTATTTTTTAACAAATATCGCAGGTCAAGGTGTTATTGCACAAAAAGACGATGAAAAAATTTTGTGCGGTAATGAAAAACTTATGCAAAATAATAATATAAATTACACTAAATGCAATAATGCCGGAACTGTAGTTTATGTTGCAAAAAATGAACAATTTGTTGGATATATTCAAATATCTGACCAAATCAAAGATGAAACTAAAGAAGTTATAAGTCAATTAAAATTTCAAGGCATAAAGACAATCATGCTTACGGGAGACAATGAAGATGTCGCAAAAGATGTGGCACAAAATATCCAAATTGACGAATATAAATCATCACTTTTACCACAAAACAAAGTTGAACAAATTGAAAATATAATGGCTTCAAAAAAATCACAAGATACTGTATGTTTTGTTGGAGATGGAATAAATGATGCACCATCACTTATGCGTAGCGACATTGGTATTGCTATGGGAAGTGTAGGAAGCGACGCTGCTATTGAAGCGGCGGATATTGTTCTTATGAAAGATAACCTAAAAGCAATATTGTTTGCGAAGAAAATAGCCCAAAAGACACTGCGAATTGTCAAACAAAATATTGCGTTTTCAATAGCAGTTAAAGTAGCAATACTTATTCTCTCAGCCCTTGGTATCACAAATATGTGGTTCGCAGTTTTTGGAGATGTAGGAGTAGCCATAATTGCCATACTAAATGCAATGCGTGTCAACAAAATAAAAAATGTATAAAAAAACTGTCATTTTGGGGTGCACCCCATTTTGACAGTTTTTTTTAAAAACATCCGTTTATACCATGCTTTAATATAACTTCAATATATTCTTGCTTTTCCCAATACAAATTGGCGTTAGCCTTAAATTTTTCAATATCAAGTTGACTAACATTATCATCCATGACATACAATTCGGAAATGTTGAAACTAAATATATCTTTCGTAAACATTCCACCAAGGTTGGAAACAAAAAATGAATTTTCTATATCATCGCTAAACACAGAATATCCCTGATATAAATTTGTGTTTGAGGCAAGTCCATAAAGATCACAAATTGTTGGCAAAATATCGTAAGTATTGCAATAAGTATTTTCTACTTCATCAAAATTGTCACCATACATATCAAAGAGTTTTGGACTATACAAAAACATTGGAATATTGTTCACATATGTATTTGAAAAGTTATTTTTTTCAACACCTTTTATTCTGTAAGATAGATTTGAATAATATGAGTTATGATCTGCAAATAAAAGAACTGATGTGTTGTCAGACAATCCGCGTTTATCTATTTCATCTAGTATATTTGAAATAGTTTTATCAAGGTCAATCATGGCGGATTTATAATGTTTGAAAAGACTAAGTGTTTCATTATCAGTTGGAAATATAAAATCAGTATTTTCTGTAAACCATATTTTGAACTTTTCAAAATTTTTGTCATACTCTTGGTAGCAATCGCCTAAATATTTTTGCTCATAATCATATGGTCCATGAGTTGTTATGGTTGAATAATATGTCAAAAATTGTCTATCAGTTGGCAAAAATTCATCAATTAGATTTGATGTAAACTCCACATCTTCTATCCAGTGTGAGAATCCACCAAACTTTTCTTCCCCAGTGTAAGAATCAACAAAGTACAAATTATCAAATCCCACGCCATTGTTACCATGCGTATCATTTCTACTATAAAACCCCTTGGTATTAGCATGAAAATATGAAGTCGTGACATTTTGGTCACTGCTTGCAGATTCAAACAATTTTGGAAGAGAATAATAAAAATTATATCCACTTACAACTGCCGTTTTTAGCATATAATTTTTTGATGAAAATCCAAGAAGTGACAACACTTCACTGATATTTGTCCTATTTCTAGCATAAAATTGTTTAAAAACTATTGTATCATCACCACCGGCAAGTTTGTAGAGCGTTGGAGTATTGTAAGGATCAATAGCAAACCAATCCAGACTTTCACACAATATTACAACTAAGTTATCACCGTAAAGTGGTGCAAGATTATTAGAAGTTACATGTCCATCATCTATAAATTTTTGGTAAGTTGACTCATCACCTATGTCATCTGGAAAAATATAACTAAGAAAACTTTTCACATAAAAACCATAATGACCAAATTTTTTAAAAGCATCAAGTTTGAATTGAAAATGATCATAAAGATATTCATCGCTAGTTTCAATTTCATTTTCGGCAGATACAGAAGTTGTAAGTGATGACCTTTCTATTGCATAAAGCGTAATCCCAACAGTTTCAAATAACAAAAATGATGCCAAAAGAAAAGCAGTTTTTGAAAACTTATTGTATTTAAACACAATTTTACATCTTTTTTGCAAAACAACCGTTAAAGTAACCATTGCTGCAAACAATAGTACGTTTATCAGCACACCTATCCAGTCAATTAAACTAACCGTCAAAGCACTTGTTGCCTCTGCTCCTAAAAATAGCGAATCAAATGAAAGCACATCTCCAAAAATTGCATAAAGTGTTGAATTAGTTACATTTAAAATAAAGTGCATTGAAATGAGGAAATAATAAACGATATTCATTGCTATTTTGTTCGTGACAAGATAGATTATTCCTGCAAAAATAATCATTATGCCAAGATCAAATAAAAAATATGTTGGAATAACCATTAAATTTCCATTTGAATCTGTAAAACCTAGATATAAAAAATTTGTAATTTCAAAAATTATTGCAAAAACAATAAAAAATAGTGGCAAAAAAACCCTATATCCATCTATTTCTTTTATCCTATTCGTTTTATTCATAGCAACATTTTAACATATATACTATAAAATTTCAATAATAATTACATTGTTTAATTAAATATTTCGTCAAGTTTTTTGAACCACATCTCTTTTGAAAAAGAAACATTTGCCGGACTTGCTTTCACCACATCCTAAAGTGCAATATTATGTTTTAATAGAAATTGTTTTTTGCTCTCAATATTATCTTCTATATTCTCGTTAAAATCTTGCGAAAGAATTTTCCAATACAACACTGTCGCTGTTAAAAACTGGCTCAAAACATAATTTATCCATAAAACTCCAAAAAACAAATGTAACTGCCTATATATTAAACTAGTTTAATAATCTTGTAAACTTTTTAATTTACAATTATTGTATTGACTTTAAAGAATGTCCTAATATATAATGGTCGTTGGGAGTACAAATGAAAATACTTATTTTGACAGTATCTGCCGGACAAGGTCACAATTCAATGAGTTTGGCAATCTCAAAATATCTCAAACAAACTTATGATGACGTTGAAATAAAGCAGATAGATTTATTTAAAGACGGAAATCAAAGCAAAAAGAAAAAGAAAGCAAACTGGATGGTTAATGACGGATACTTTACTTTGGTCAAATATGCCCTTCATTTTGCAAATCACAATTATGAAAAATTAAAAAATAGAGATATTAATAAAAAAGCACCCGCTTTAAGAAGAAACTTTATAACACCAGCGACACCTTATATTAAAGAAGTTATAGACGATTTTAAGCCAGATGCAGTTTTTTGTGCGCACACATTTGCTGGCATAATTATGACCGATTTAAGAAATGAAGGCAACGAAAATGCTTTAAAAGCAAAAATAGTAACAGTTGTCTCTGACTATGATGTTGCACCATACACTGAACTATTAACCAAGGTTGACTACATAATCACCCCAACAGACGACTTCGACGATGTGCTTATAAAAAAGGGATTTGATATATCAAAAAGATTAAGTTTTGGAATACCTGTTCAAACAAAGTTTTCACTACCACTAGACAAAATTGAAGCAAGAAAGCAACTAGAAATTAATGAAAATAAAAATACAATTATGATTATGAGTGGTGGCGTTGGCTTTGGCAACATTGCAAAAACTATTTTAAATTTGAACAAATGCAAAAGTGATTTTCAAATCTTATGCGTATGTGCAAGAAATACCAAACTAAAAACAAAACTTGAAAAACTAAAAAAGAAAGGAAAAATCAAAAAAGATATATATATTTATGGTTTTGTCAACAATGTTGATGTGATGATGAGCGCCTCTGATGTTCTTATCGGCAAAATCGGTGGAGTTGCTATTGCTGAAGCTTTTAATAAGCACTTACCTATCATTGCTAACAAAGCACTTCCTTTCCAAGAATATGATAATATGGTATTTCTAAAAGCACGAAACGCCTGTGATTATATTCAAAAGGATAGCCAGGCACATCTTGTCGTTGATAGATTTTTCCAAGACACAAAACAACTTGAAAGAATTAGAAAAAATATAGAATTATTAAGACGTCCAAACGCCGCAAAAGATATTGGCGATTTGCTTTATAAAAATTAAAAAAGGTGAAAAAATGGAAAATTTAGTTTCAATCATATTACCTGTATACAATGCAGAAAAGTATTTAAGACAATGCGTACAAAGTATTTTAAACCAGACATATAAAAATTTTGAATTACTTCTTGTAAATGATGGTTCAAAAGATAATAGTCTTCAAATATGCCAAGAACTTGCACAAAAAGACGATAGAATAAGAGTTTTTGATAAACAAAATGGTGGATGTTCCACTGCTAGAAATATGGGAATGGAAAACGCTCGTGGCGAATACTTTACTTTCATTGACCCAGATGACTGCATGCTCTCTCATCATATAGAATGTCTTGTTAAAGCTGCTTCAAAAGCAGACATGGGCGTTGTTGATTTTTTAAGAACAAAACCAAAAGAGCAGTATAAAGAGAACACAAGCAAACAACTTTCTGCCAAAGGGAATTTCGTTGAAAAAGATGAATTTGTTAAAGGGATTTTAGCTTTTCCAACTTATGGTGGCGGAGTTGTTTGGAATAAACTTTTTAAAAAATCAATATTAAAAGAACTTAGATTTGATGAAAACTGCTATTATTTCGATGACTTAAACTTTTTATTCAAATATGTAATGCGTTGTAAAACTTTTTATTACCTACCTATCAAAACATATATGTATGTTGTAAATCCAAATAGCAATTCTGCAAAAAATTTATCAGAACGAAAACTTACTTGCCTTTATGGTATGAAAGAACTTGTTTCTGTTGCAGAAAAAACAGATTTGAAATATGTTTCATATGCAAAAGCATGGCAATTCTTGGTAAATATTGAAATGAGATATCTTATGCACATAAACAAATACACTAATGAAGAAATTCTCAATGATGTAAATCAAACATTAAAATTAACATATAAAGACTTTAAGAAAAACAAAAAGAACTTCCATTCATTTAGAAAATACGGTGGACTTGCTTATAAATTAATGAAAATGTTTAAATATTAAAAAAATATCACTTGCGTGATATTTTTTTTGTTATTTCTCACCTTTTTTATTAAAAAACATCACATTTCGTGATGTCTTTTACTTTTGGTGCATCTAGAGTAGTGGGGCAAAAACTGCACTTTCGGCACACTTTCGCAAAGTCTTGCGAAAGGTAGTGCTTGATGTTTGTTTTTTCCCCTTTCTCACGACCAGGCGAAAATGTACGCTTCGCTCTACATTTTGTCGTGACTTAATTTCTAAGGATATTCAAACATCAATCATAATTAATTGCTAAACAATTGTATGTAAACCAGTAATTTTGAGATTTATTGATTTTTTGTCAAACTTAACTTGTTTGCCCCGATAAAAAGGTTGGGGATTCTCACCCTCTCACTTTACTAATTAAAAAAACACCACTATTCGTGATGTCTTTACTTCTGGTGCGCCCAGAGGAGCTCGAATCCCCAACCTTTGGTTCCGTAGACCAACGCTCTATCCAATTGCGCTATGGGCGCATATATAATAAATTAATTTTGATTTTGCATGCACAGGCACCAAAGGTTACCTATGGGGACACCATAAATGTCTTTGACTTTTTGGAGTCAACCTTTAAAATCACATTTAGTATACTATCACAAATGTTATTATTTTGTCAATTACTTTTATACCTTTGGCAAACTATGTTTCTCTAAATATTTAATTATTTCAGAAAAGATATCTTCCTCTTCACCTTTTTGTTGGAAGTTTGCCTTATCCATATAAATAAAATACTTATATGCCTCTTTCAAGCCTTTTTCGGACAATTTTTTTATCAATGGATATTTTTTTATTTTTTCATTTGCGTTTTCAAACTTTAGAAACTTTTGTTCATCATATATTTTTGCTTGAATATCACATTCGAGTTTATCTACTTTATATGCAAATTTTGCTTCTTCTGTTGATTGTTCGTCAAAGTTTTTTATAAGCGTCACAAAAACTTTTTCTGCCATCATTCCTGAAAAAATTTGTTTTACAGCTTCTTCTCCTTTTACTTTCTTTGTTTTGTAATCAGCATCAAACGGAGTTAAATCTCCGATGATTATTTCTTCAGTTTCATGGACTGCCAAAGTCATTAGTACTTCAGCCAAGTTTACTGTCGGCAATGTTTCTGACCAAATTGCAATAGCAAGCATACAAGTTCCATAAATGTGCTCAGCAACACTTTCAAGGCGTGATTTTTTGACATTCCAATACTTCCAACCCGTTCGCACAGTGTCTTTTAATTTATTTGTTAGCATGTAATATTTCAAAATTTTTTCAACTTTATCCATTGCTTATCCTTTTAGATATTTTATTTTAATAATAAATATTTGTCAATTTTTTTGAGACATCTGAACATTATGTTCAATAGGCTTCCATTCAACATTTTTTTTGAATATTGATTGAATGTAAATAGGAATATATAGTGCCATATAAATTGGAAATAGTAAACAACACGATACTTTATGCCAAAAAGTTATGTTTATGTGCTTACGCTCTGCTAAAAACATAACGAATGCATATGCAACAAAAAATAGATAAATAACAAGTGTTGAAATAGCGCAAGCAACATATACTGATGTGCAATCTGGTTGCTTTAAAATTGAACCAACTATTGCCAAAACAAGCGTAAACGCAGTATACAAAAATGATGTTGCAAGTAGTGACACCACAGGCAAAATACTCATGATATATTCAAATTTGCACAATCTATTTGTTTTATCAAGTAAAAAACTTTTGACAAGTTTTTTCTTGTATTTTTTGGTGACATTTGAAAATCCCTTCACCCATCTTAGCCTTTGATTCCATGACACCTTTAATTTGGTAGGCTGTTCATCATAGAACTCTGCATACTCATTGTATGTGGCTTTAACATTGTTTATTGTCGCATAAAGTGAGAGTTCATAGTCTTCTGTTAATTCAAAAAATTTCCATCCACCAAGCTTTTCCAAAATTTTACTTGAAACATAAAATCCTGTTCCACTTATTATAACATTTTTTGTGAAACGCGAACGACACTTATTTTGAAAAGTGTTGACCATTGAAAATGTCAGTGCACTTGCACTTGCAATCCAACCACCATTCCAATTTTTGCTGTTTCGATAGCCAAGCGCAATCTCATACCCCTCATCAAAAGTCTTGTTCATCTCTTTAATGTAGTTTTTATCAAGAATATTGTCGGCATCAAAAATAAAGAATGCATCAAACTTTTCATTTGTTTCGAATATGTGAGTTACCACCTCATCAAGTGCATAACCCTTGCCCTTTCTTTCTAGATGCTTCCTTACAAAAATCTCGGTGTTTTTGTATCTTTTTGCAATTTCGCAAGTTGGATCGTCTTCACTTTCAACAATAACATATGTCTTTATTAAATTTTTATCATAGTTTTGCTCTTCAATTGAAATGAGCAGTCCTTCAATAACTTTACTTTCATTGCGTGCAGGTATCAAGATAGCAAATTTGTGGTTAATTTTTGCATCTTTAAACTTCTTTGCTGGAAATAATCCAACAATATGATAAATAATCTTTTGTATTAAAAGTACAAAAGAAATTGCAAGAAGTATATAAAATACAATGTTTCCAATATGAAAAATTTGATGATACATTTTTATTCCTTTTAGTATGGTTCAAACTCAACTGTTTGAACATATGCGGTGGCAAGCCTAAGTGCTTTTATTTTGTCAAGTTTCATCATTCGCCTATCAAGATAAAATGCATCAATTCCTTCCCATAAAAATACCCAAGCAAACAAATCAATCACATATGTAATTGCAATATGCCATTTGTCATTTGTAAAAATATACATTGTAGCAAAAATTATACCTAAAATGATAAACCAAAGTGAAAATACAGTTGTTCTGTGGATTCGTTGGTCACTAGCATAAATTGAACTTTGGTAATTCTCTTTTAACGCTGCTTGAATTTCTTTTCTTTTTTCGTCATTTGCGTTTTTTACGTGAAATTTGATTGTAAGGTCATATTCAAGTGGAATCACGCTTGCTTTTTGATTCAAGTATTCTACTAGAGAAGACGATAAAGTATCGCCTCCTTTATAGCAATATGGTGAAAAAATGTCGTCGTAATTTTCTGCGCCGACATTTATGATGGCACGACCACTTTCATCACAAACAAAGCTATCACCATCTTCAATTTCTTTTAATTTATTTTTTAATTTTTTTAATCTCGACTTGTTAGCCACAAAATTGCTCCTAATTTGATATGTAAAAATTATACCACATAAAAGAACATTTTACAACATCAAATTATTGTTTATCGCCATTACTATCTAAACTTTTAGTATCGTTATTATCTCTATCCTCATCTGCCTTATCACTTTCCACTTTTTGCTCATCATTTTGAACAACAGTTGCTGGGGTAAAAACTATGTCATTGCTTTTGTTTTGCTGATTTAATGAAGGAACGGCTTGATTGCGTTTTTTTGTTTGAACTAAACTATAAATCACAAATGCCATACCCATTAAAGCAAATAGCACAGCTAACAAAAAGTCTGAAACAAACGCACCGACAAGTTCGCTTTGTGAAAAAATAAAGGCAATTGCGTCACTAAGAGTAATAATAACGTTTTGACTAGACATAAACAATACTTTTACAATTATTCCATCGGCTATAAGAACAGTTAGAAAAATCTCAATAATTGCAACACCAACTATATAAACATAAAGCCATTTTGAATTTGTTTTATAAAATTTTTGAAAAGTATAAAACATTGCAAGAGATATAACAATTCCACTTATCGATGCTACGAAGCCAATTGCCAACAAAACGCCCAGCAGTAAACATCCACCAAGCCCAGCAAGTGCAGACAAAAATCCTGCAAGAAATAAATTTTTATTATTTTTATTTTGGTCTTTTAATTCAACCACTTTTTCCTCATTTTGTTCCATATTAATTCCTTTTTATAATCCTAACATATTTTAAATCATATTTTTATCTTAATCTATAAAACAAAAACACAAAATATGATTAAAATTTTTTATCAAGATCAGCTATTACATTTTTGTAAACTTCAAAAATTTCAACAGGATTTTTGTCACTCCCTGTTCTTAGCCATTCATATAAAAGCCCATAAATCCCACCAGTTGTAAATGAAACATAGCAGTCAAAATATTTTTTTGACCATTTCTTTGCATGAGAATTTTGATGTAAAACAATATCTTTGACAACTTCGTTTATTGCTGATGTAATATTTGCAAGCAAATTGTTTTTATATGCCAATACAAACAACTCGGCGTTGTCCAAGACGAATTTGAAACTTGTGACCAGTACATTACCATTGCCACTCATTTCAAACTTGACTTTATCGGCATAGTGCTTAACCGTATTTGAAAACAACATATCGAGTATTTCAGATCGATTACTAAAATATCTATATATTGTTCGTCTTGACACCCCTGCCTTTTTCGCTATGCTCTCCATAGTTATTTTTTCATAAGGTGTGTTTTTCATAAGCATGAGTAGTGATTGTGTTATGTATTGTTCAATTTCATCAATTTTCATAAATTCTCCTAAAGTTATTTTAACAAAATTGATACGTTTAAGTCAAAAAAATGTCACATTATAAATAATTTTGTTTCAAATAGTGAAAGATTTTTTATTATGAATAGATTGTGTTTGCTTTTTTTTTAGTTTTAGTATAATCTATCATAGTAAGAAATATATTTTCTTATATTAATTGGAGATTATATGATTAGACTTATTGTTGATTCCACTTTTGGAATATCACAAAAATATGCAAAAGAAAACAATATTGAAGTTGTAAACTTAAAAATGATTTTAGATGATGAAATATATGAAGAAGGATTTGAAGATACTTGGGGTGCTTTTTATGAAAAAATGAAATCATCAAAATCTTTTCCAACAACTTCTCAGCCATCACCTCAAGACTTTATTGATACAATAAATAAAGTTTTAAGCGAAGATGAAAATGCAGAAATCTTGATTCTTACAATATCAAGTGCACTAAGTGGCACAATCAATTCAGCAACAATTGCGGCAAACTCATTTGACAATAAACGCATAGTTGCTCACGATTCAAGACAAGCAGCAACATGTGGAAGAATGCTAACAGAAGAGATTGTTGAACATATAAAAAATGGTATTTCATTTGATGACCTTTTGGCACTTTTACCAAAAATTGAAAGTTCTCTTGCAATTCAATTTGTCCCTGATACAATGGACGCTTTAAAACGTGGAGGCAGAATAGGCACACTTGGTGCAACACTTGCTAATATTTTGAAAATCAAACCACTTTTCAAATTTGCAGATGGAAAATTGACAATTCAAAAAAAAGTTTTGGGACTTACAAAAGCAATAACAGATGCAATATCACTTTTACCTAAAAAATTGAAAAAATTGTATGTGTGCTATATTTATGACAAAGTCAATGTACCAAAAATTACAGAAAAATTAAAACAAATGCTAGGGCTTGAAAATGTTGAAGAAGTTGGACTCGAACCTGTATTTGGCGTCCACGTAGGTATTGGAGCCATTGGCCTTGCAAGTCTTGCTGAATATTAAAAAACTTAACTCACCATAGTGGTGAGTACAAATAGGCACGCTGATGAAGTTATTATTCAAGCGTGCCTATTTTTTTATGCTGATTGCTTTTTTTTCCAGGTGTCATTGTAATGATCTCTTCTTAAATAGGTTGCAAGTACTTGAGGAGTATGTTCACTTATTTTAATCTCAGTGTTTGAAGGATCGTCAAGTACCCATACGCTACCGGCATCTTTAAATGTTACTGTTTTTAAGGCAGAGCAATCACAGAAGGCCATTGCTCCTATACTTGTCACACTGCTTGGAATCTCTATACTGGTTAAGTTGGAGCAACTATTGAAGGCACTATCTCCTATACTTTTCACACTGCTTGGGATTTCGATACTGGTTAAGTTGAAACAACCAGAGAAGACAGCCCTTCCTATACTCTCTAGTTGTGAACCATCTTCAAAGGTTACTGAAGTTATGGCATTTAGCAAAAATGCACCCATCCCTATACTTTTTACAGTATTTGGAATAACTATGCTGCCACTCAATACCCTCGCAAAAAAAGCCATATCCCCTATAACTTGTACACCTTGCAAAATGTCATTAACATATTCTACCGTCAGCGCCTCATCTCCTGGGGTTTCAATATAATATTTTACACCCTCATCTTTTGAAGTAACTATTCCATTATAATTTTCTTGTGCTCGTAGGTTTTCTAACCACTGTGTACCTTCAAATGCATGGTATTGTATATATGTCAATGTGTTTGGTAAACTTATGCTTTCGACTGTACTTGGGAACATTGGCATTATTTCATTTATCGCATCAGTAGAAGCACTACCATCTGTTATACTTGTAATAGTATAACCTGTGCCACTAGTTATAACCTCTCTATATACTATATCTTCAAATGTGACCGTAATTCCTTGAGTTTCACCTTCAATAAGTGAACCTATTAAATTGATATAGTCCATAAAATTCCCAGAGCCACTTTCTATGAATTGCATTATGGCATTTTTATCTATATCAAACTCTTCATTATTTAAACGTATTGTATAAGACATACTCATTGAATCCAATATTGTCTGGTCCCCTGCCCAAAAACAACCTGCTGTTGGCCCATACAGCATCACCGTTCCAACTTCATTTTCCATATCACTTGCCGACATTGTTAAGGTATAACTATTTTTACATTCTATTGTTATATCAGTACAACTTGCATTAGAACCATCTTGCATCCAAAAATATATTACCTGGTTTTCATCAACTTTTGGTTCATTTCCACTGGTATAAGATATATCTCCAACTAAATAAGCATCTGGCATTCCTATTGAAGTATCAGTTAATGATGTCATATCTGCATATGGTCCAAAAGTCTTAGTGGTTTGTTTAATTTTACCTATCGTCTCTGGAATTTCTACCATAGTGTCTGTACCAGTGTAAGATGTTAGTGTGGCAGTTTTTGTCGCTTCATCAAGAGAAAAAGTCATATCTGTTATTGGTTCTGCTGGCAACTCACCACAGTTTATAGTAATGGTGTATGAAAAGTTTGCTTGGTCTATGCCCAAGGTTACATCGTCTAGGGCTAAACCTAATACTATTCTCTCTGTGCCGTCTGCTACTATTTCTACATTGCCTGAGTCACGCAAAATGGTATTCTCTAGTGAACTTGGTGCTGTTATTTGTGCGTTTATTGTTTCACTGCCATAGTTTGTTATGTCAAGTACTATGTAAAAAGCATAGGCGTTACTGTCTTCTGCACTTGGTGTGCCATAGGTGAAGTTTAGTCCGTCATAACTTGGCTCTGTCCAATCTTTTCCTGGACTTTCCACTTCACCTGTTTGTGGGTCATATGACGAAATGCTATCTTGAAACTGGTCAAGCTTTTTAAATCCAAGTGAAGTTATATCTTCAGCGCTTTGTATCTTGCTTGCGTTTGTACTATTCTCTGTACTACCGATTGGCACAGTTGACATTGACTTATACACACTTAAATCAATTTTCACAAACACATCTTTTATTTCATAACTTACATTACCGCTTATGGAGTAACTTACGCTTAGTGCACTGTATACCCCAAAACATAGTACTGCTATACTAAAACATAACGATATTAAACTAAAAAATAACTTAGACTTTCTGTTCATACTTTTTCTCCTTTTCCCATTTCCCCGGACCATCTAATTTTATATTAGGTGTACTTCTTCTAAAAAAAATTATTAAATTTATTTTGAAAACAGGTCAAAAGGTGATATTCTTTTAATAGTTAGACAAAATATATACAAAAAATGTACAAAAATGGTACACCTAATATAAAATTAGATGTACCATTCTTAGTTTAAAAAAATATATATTTTTGATATTCTCACGGCACCTGTCGGTGCCTCAGAATGACACTGGGCAAAAACTGCGCTTTCGGCACAATTTTGCAAAACATTGCAAAATGTAGTGCTTGTTGCTTGTTTTATGCCCTTACCTGTGGCCAAACGAAAACCGCACTGCGTTGCTTTTTCGGGGTCCCCAAAAAGTACCTATGGAAACTTTTTGGGGAGAGGAAGAACCAAGCATTAAGGCGATACAAATTGCGTTTAGCAATTTTTAGCCCATTAGCGTAGGTTCTGACGATGCCACAACTCTAAGGAAGAAATCCGCTGGATTTCTTGAATCAGAAAGATTCTTCGCCTTCGGCTTAGAATGACGTTATGCCTGAATACCAGAGTTGTATAATTCCGCATAAAATCCATTTTTTGCTAAAAGTTGTTCATGCGTTCCCTGTTCAACTATGTTACCATCACGCATAACAAGAATTTGGTCGGCGTTTTGAATTGTGGATAATCGGTGTGCAATAACAAAACTTGTTCTGCCTTCTGTGAGTTTATCCATTGCTTTTTGAATTTGAACTTCTGTTCTTGTATCAACACTTGATGTTGCTTCATCTAAAATAAGCATTGGTGCGTTATTGACCATTGCTCTTGCTATGGTCAATAGTTGGCGTTGACCTTGACTTATGTTCGCCGTTTCATCAAGCATCATATCATATCCGCCTGGGAGTGATCGTATAAAATGATCAATGTGGGCAAAACTGCATGCTTTTTCAATCTCTTCATTGGTTTTACCTTTTGAACCATATGCGATGTTTTCACGAATTGTTCCATCAAATATCCATGTATCTTGAAGAACCATGCCAAATAGTGCACGGACATCTTCACGCTTCATATCGTAAATTGATACGCCGTCAATAGTAATGTCACCACTATTTATATCATAAAAACGCATAAGCAAATTGACCATTGTTGTTTTGCCTGCTCCTGTTGGTCCAACGATTGCAACTTTTTGTCCTGGCAAAATTTTTGCACTGAAATTGTGAATTATCTCCTTACCTTCTTCATATCCAAAGCAAACATTTTTGAATTCAACAAGTCCTTTGACGTCTTTAATAACCGCCGTTTTGTCATTTTCTTCCGCTTGCTCTGGTTCGTCCAAAAATTCGAACACCCTTTCACTTGCCGCAACTGCACCTTGAACAGAACCACTAATTTGTGCAAGTGAACCTATTTGCTGATTGAATATACGCATATATTCAACAAAAGCGACTATGGTGATTGCAAATATTGGATTTTCTATAGAAATTATTCCACCAACAACACAAACAAGCACATAGACAAGATTTGTTATGAGGTTCATAACAGGATACAATATTCCTGAAAAAAACTGTGATTTGAAGCCTGATGTGTAAAGCACTTTATTGACTTTTTCAAAATCTCCCTGTGCCTTATCTTCAGCGTTGAATGTTTTGACAATGTTATGTGCTGAGTAATTTTCTTCAATTATGCCATTAATTTCACCAAGTGAATTTTGTTGCTTTACAAAATATTTTTGTGAAAATTTAACTATTAAAAATACAAGAATAATACTCACTGGTGTTGATGCAAGAGTGATGAGTGTCAATTGCCATGAGTTTATAAACATCATAACAAGTGCACCCACGACCATTGTTACACAAGTAACAATACTTGATAAGTTTGAGCTAATGGCCTGCCCTATTGTGTCGACATCGTTTGTTACACGGCTTAAGATATCTCCATACGTTTGACTGTCAAAATATCTTAATGGCAATTTGTTTATTTTTTCAGAAATTTGTGTACGCATATCTTTTGTGACTTTTGCGCTTATTTTTGCCATGATTAAGCCTTGAATATATGAAAACAAAGCACTTAAAACACACATACAAATAAGCCATATAGCAACTGTCATAACACGCTGTAAATCTATGCTTATATGATTTTCAACCGCCGTGAATATCTCTTCACTAATAAGCTTCATTACATTTGGTAACGCAAGTGAAAGCACTGTTCCCAAAATTGCAAACAAAAGTCCAAATATTATTGAAATATATTGTGGTCTTAATGATATTGTCAGTCTTTTGAAACTTTTTTTGAAGTTTTTTGCTCTGTCTGCTGACTTTCTATTTGGTCCCATCTACTGCCTCCTTTCCAAGTTGTGACTGGGCAATCTCTCGATAAACTTCACACGTCTTCATAAGTTCATCATGAGTACCTACTCCAACCATTTTTCCCTCGTTCAAAACAACGATTTTGTCGGCATCTAATATTGTACCCACACGCTGAGCAACAATTATTTTTGTTGCGTCCTTTGTGTGTTTTTTTAGTGCTGCACGAAGTGTTTTGTCGGTTTTGTAATCAAGTGCTGAAAAACTGTCATCAAAGATATATATTTCTGGCTGTTTCACAATTGCTCTTGCGATTGACAATCTTTGTCTTTGACCACCTGAAACATTTGTTCCGCCCTGTGCTATCTCATGCTCCAGTCCTCCGTCAAGCTTTTTAACAAAATTTGACTGACTGATTTTTAGTGCTTCAACAAGTTTTTCTTCGCTTGCGTTTTCATCGCCATAACAAAGATTTGACTTTATTGTTCCGCTAAATAGATAACCTTTTTGTGGCACATAACCTATTTTGTTGTTTAAGTCACTTAGTTTATAGTCTTTTACATCAACACCATCAACCAAAATCTCACCACTTGTCGCATCAAAAAATCTTGGAATTAAGTTGATAAGTGTACTTTTTCCACTTCCAGTTGAACCAATAAATGCTATTGTCTCTCCTTTGTTTACTTTAAAAGATATGTCTTCAAGAACATATTCTTCGGCATCTGGATATTTAAAGAAAACATTTTTGAATTCAACACTTCCTTGCTCTTTGCCTTGTGCACCTTTGCCATCATGAATTTTTGTTGTTGTTGAAAGTACTTCATTTATTCTTCGAGCAGAAACAACCCCACGTGGCACCATTACAAACATCATTGAAATGAACATAAAACTCATAAGTATGTGCATAGCATATGACACAAATGTTACCATGACAGAATATTGCAAAGCACCACCGTTGATAAGGTATGCACCAAGAACATAAATAGCCACACTAAGTCCATTCATAATAATGTTCATGCCTGGTGACAACAACGCCATAAGCCTACTTACAAAGAGGTTAGTCTTTGTCAAATCTTCATTGACAACTTCAAATTTTTGTTCTTGCTCTTTTTCAGCGTTATATGCCCTAACAACTCTTATACCAGTTAAATTTTCACGTGTTACATTATTTATTTTATCTGTCTTTTTTTGAATACTTGTAAATTTTGGAACAGCAAAAATAAACAACACAATTATCAAAATAAGAAGCAAAACAACTGACACGACAGTTGCCCACGTTAGTTCCTTGCTACTTCCAATAATTTTTGCAATTGAAAAGCCTGCCATAATTGGTGCCATGATAGCCATACGAAGTGTCATAAACACAGTCTGTTCGACTTGTCGAATATCATTTGTTGAACGTGTGATTAAACTAGCAGTTGAAAACTTGTTCATTTCTTCCATTGAAAATGAGTTCACTTTTTCAAACACTTTGCTTCTAAGTGTTCTTGAAAAACTTGTGGAAATTTTTGATGCTAAAAACGCAATAACAATAACACAAGCACAAATCCCAACAGCCATTAAAATCATGTCTATGCCAAGATCCCATAGCATTCCACTTGTGAGTGCTGCACCTTCTGCGTGCGCCTGAATGAGTGCAACAATCTTTCCCATTGACTCGATAAGTTCCATGTTTAGATAGACTTGCCCAACGACAAAAGCCACCACAAGTAGTGATAGTAAATAATCATACCATTTTAAATATTTCAGTAATTTTAGCAAAGTTTTTTCTCCTTAAAGTGTCTTATATGACACAGTGTCAATGAATATTATATGAACGAGTTTTGTGTTTGTCAACAACTTTTTTAAAACTTTTTTTATAATAAATATTATAACTATTGTGTCACAAATTATAGCAAAAACATATGATTAAAGTATGGAACATAAAATTTGTGTATATGCTATTGCAAAAAATGAAATTAAGTTTGTTGATAGATTTTTTTCGTCTGTGAAAGAGGCTGACTATGTGTGTGTTCTCGACACTGGGAGCACTGATGGAACTTTTGAAAAGTTCAAACAACTTGGTGTAATTACCCAGCAAAAAAAATACAAAGATTTTAGATTTGATGTTGCACGAAATGACAGTATGAAACTAATTCCAAGCGACGCTGATATTTGTGTTTGTGTTGATATTGATGAATTTTTCGAAAGTGGATGGAGCGACATTTTAAGACAAAATTGGAACGATAATGTCGGTAGAGTTAGATACCGCTATACATGGAACTTTAATCCTGACGGAAGCGAAGGTATTGTATTCATGGCTGACAAAATCCACAAAAATGGAGCATATAAATGGAAATATCCTGTTCATGAAATTTTGGTGCCAACAACTAATGAAAATTTACAGTTTCTTGACCTAGAAAATATTAGACTTTATCACAAAGCAGACGACACAAAATCAAGGTCAAATTATTTGCCACTACTAAAAATGTCAGTAAAAGAAAATCCTTTTGACGACAGGAATGTCCACTATCTTGGAAGAGAACTTATGTTTCATGGCGAATACAAACAAGCTATTGAAATGCTGAAATATCATCTCACCCTTCCAACTGCAACATGGGCAGATGAAAGATGTGCAAGTATGAGATATATAGCAAAGTGCTATAACCATTTGGGCGATACGCAAAATGAAGAGTACTATCTTAAACTTGCAATTTTGGAAGCACCTCACACGCGTGAGCCTTATTTGGAACTTGCAATACTTTATTATAAACAACAAAAATATCTCGACTGCGCTGTAACGCTTGAAAATATGTTTAAAATAAAAGAGAGATATCTTAACTATATCTCCTCTCCAGAATGTTGGAGCGCTATGCCTTATGACTATTTATCTATGTGCTATTATTATCTTGGTGAGTATTTAAAATCTGCGAAAGTACTAACAAAAGCAATCGAACTTAGCAATGAAAAGAGATTAAAAGACAATCTAAAGTGTATTTTGAACACAAAAAATGTAACAAAATTTGAAATTGCTCCAATAATAAATCAATTATAATTAATCAACTACAAAAATATTATTTTCTTATATAATTTTTAAAAATTTAATAAAATTAGTTCTTTGGTTGATACTTTGTGTCATAGCCCTCGTTTGCTTTTGGTCTTAGTGCGTTTGGATATGCCATGTCTGTTTTTATGTCATTGACGATTTGCTGAATTTGATTCATAACAATGTATGGCCTATCTATATCCATTATTGCAGTAGCACCGAGTTTGCTTTTTATGTATATGTCGCCTACTTTGAACATATTGTCAACAAGTCCAACTTTGACGTTTACACTTTCAACTTCTGAATAATATATATTTTTGATATCAACAATGAGTCCACTTTTGACAATAATTCGCTTGTTTGTCAAAACATATTCAATATTTTTATACTGCGCCCATGCCGTCAAAGTATTTGCAAGCCATAGCCAAAATGGCAACAAGTGAAGCAAAAAGAAAATGACAATAAAGACAATTACAAAAGTTGGTATTTGTGAAAATATGTCATTTGCAAGCATCATATATATCATAAAACTATCAAAAAATATCCAAATTAGCGCAAATGGTAACATAAATAAAATCTTTGACACAATAAACGCCTTTTTGTTTGGCTTTGTTTTTAATAGCACTTGTTCATCTTTTGTTAAAAGTGAATCAAGTGAATATTGTTTGTTTTCACCTGCCTTATAATTTTTTTCATTATACTTTGCCATAATACACCTATAATTATTATGCCATAAATAGATGGTTATGACAATAAAAATCACCCTAAATCAATACAAAAAAAGTAGGTATTGAAAAAATACCTACTCATTTTGTGATTAAAATAGTTTAGCACTATCTGACTTTATCCAAACATTACCAAATTCTTCATATTTATCAATATCTACATCACTTGAATTAATTGAATCAACATAAATAGCTAAACCACTATTAAGCATTTGCCAATTTGAATTACCTTGAATTGTTATTTTAGTCAAAGTATCTGGAAATGCCCTATAACCAATTCCAACAACACTTTCTGGTATGGTTATTGAAGTTAAGTTTTCACAATTTGAAAATGCTTGTGTTGCAATTGCTCTGACTCCATCAAGAGAGACTGTGCTTTCCTGAGTCGTAACACTTATTGCATATTTTGTTGTGCCATCAGATGCAGTAACAATGCCACCTGAACTTTCAACTGTACTAAGCCAAGAAGTACCATCAAAAACACTCCCTCCAATATAAATCAATCTTTTTCCAAGTGTGACTGAGCTTAAATTAGAACCATCAAAAACCCGGTTTAGTAAATATTTGACATTATTTGGTATTACAATTTCATTTAAACTTGTGCAATCATTAAAAGCTCTAGATCCTATGTATTCAACCCCAGTGCCGATTTCAACAGTTGAAAGATTAGTGCAACCATTAAATGTGGAACCACCTATTGCTTTTATTGTGTTTGGTATGGTTATCTCTTCAAGTGTTGTGCAATCTTGAAATGCTTCGCCAGCTATCGCCTGATAAGGACTTAGGTCAAATGTAGTACCAACATTTTGTGCCTTAAACAAAAATTTTGTTCCATTTGAATTTGTATAAATACCATTTTTATTTTCTATTATATCTTTATAAAATGGAGTATTAGCATTACCATTGCCAGATGATGTACCCAATGAAGCGCTTTCAATTAAAATAACACTGTCTGGAATTTCAACATAGTTTAAACTAGAACAAAGTAAAAACATACCATTACTAAGCATAGTGCATCCATCTCTTAGTGTTGCAGAGACTAAACTTGTGTTACCATTAAACATAGCTGAGCCACTAAAATCAGATGTTGGAACAATCACAGAGACCAATGAACATTGAGCAAAAGCACTTTGATTAATAATCTCAACATGTTGTGGAAAAGTCACATAATTAAGATTGGAACAACCCATAAATGCCATTCGTCCTATATAATTCACATTCTCAGGCAAATTAATGTACCTAAGTGATGAACGCTTATTAAAAGCGTAATCACCAATATGTTCAATACTTTGTGGAAGATATACCTCTTGAAGTGAAGTGCTGAATATTGGAGAACTTGTTGTGGTATCGGCTATTCCAACAACATCTTGACCTTGATGTGTTGATGGAATAATAACTTTGGTATCTGAACCAGTGTATGAAGAAACCAAATAATTTCCATCTGGGGATTGTGTGAAACCAAACTCACTATCAACAACATACTGGTCAAGATTTCCTTTGTTTACTGAAAGTGAAACATTATCAAAAGTGAAGTTTACTGAAGATGATGAATCTTTCAACACAAGTCCAAAAACAAAAGCGACAATTGATGGCTCTTCGCCTTGTTTTGCAGATATATTCGCCATGGTCCTGTATGGTGTGATAATTACATTTGAAGTGTCGCTATATAAACTATCCAAATTCAATATTGCGTTTATTTCTCCACTTCCATAATTTTTTACTGTTATTGCGATATAGTATGCATAAGAAGAAGTGTCCTTAACATAAGAGCCAAACTCCAAGTCAAGTGGTTCACCATAAAATTGTGCAGTAGAATCAATTTCACTGCCAAGACCATTGTTGTATGTGCTTTCATGGTCACTATATGTTTGTTTTGCAAGTGAAACACTTGACACTGTTGCATCACTTTCTAGTTTTGTGACAATGTCTTCCATATTTTGAGCCAAGTTGGCTTTGCTGTCCAAAAGTGTACTTTCACTCGAAGCATAAAGAGTTGTATCCACATCAACAAACACATCATCGCTCACATCATATGAAATGTGACCTGACAAAGTGTACTCAACACTTGTTGCAGCATAAACACCAAAGCACATTACAGCCACACAAAACATTAAAGTGCACAAACTTAGTAATAACCTACTTCTTTTACTTTTCATATTTATCTCCTTTTTATTTAATTTTTTGTCGCGACATTTGATGAAATAATTTGTTTAGCAATAAAGTTAGTTAAAAGTAAAATGTCCATCAAACACAAACTATGGCAACGCATCTTCTAAACATTCAACTATAAGATGACTAATCACTTAAGAACAATATAGTCAAATGTGAAGTAAACAACACAGAAGCAAACAAAATACGCCCTTTATTTGTGCTTAAATGGGAGAACCAAGGAGATATCAAGCAACTGCTATGTAATAACCCCCTTGGCTATAAACAATTTTACCCCCCCCCCCCCCCCCCTTCTTTTTTAATTTTTTTAAAAAAATTTTTATAAAAAATTTAAATTTTTACCAATATTTTCTTTATTTTGTTTATAT
>CALWTH010000011.1 GCA_944384405.1 uncultured Clostridia bacterium | reverse complement strand
CTACAAGTGGTTTTTGTGTCCCCTATAACAGTTGTTCGTGAAAGAATTCTACCTTCACTATCAAACTTTGGAACTTGTGTTACACTACGCTCAACTTTTAATGTTTTATTCTCAAAGTTAACATTTTTCCATTGAAGAGCAATCGCTTCGCCAATACGAAGTCCTGCAAATAAAAGGACATAACATAATGGCTTTAAGAAATTTGCTTCATCTTGATTTAATGCTGTAAGGAACTCTTTCCTTGCTTCTGGTGTTAATGCTTTATATCTATCCTGTCCACTATAAATTTTTCGATCTCTTGCTTTAAGCACAACCTTTCTTGTTGGATTTTCTTGCACCCATTTATTATCAATAGCATATTCGAAAAATTGACCGATAAGATGTTTATTCTTTTTTATAACATTCAAGCTATATTCTGCGTCAATCAATTTATTAATAACTTGTTGAATAACAAAAGTATCTATTTGATAAACTTTCATATTCCCAATAATTGGTTCGATATGCAACTTGAAATTACGAATTATACCTTCAAATGTTCTTGGGGTTACAGAACTCTTTTTAAACACTAAAAGCCACTCTAACATAAGCTGACCAAAAGTTTTGGTTTCCATAGCTTCATAAGAATTGCTTTTTAATCTACCAGAAATTTCACTCAACTTTTTTGCAACTTCTGTTTGATTTCTTCCGTAAACAGTCTTTTTAATTATTTTTCCATTTTCATCATGACCTACTGTAATAGCTCCTGACCACCTACCATCTTTACGCAAATAAATAGTTCCTTCGCCATTACTTCTTCTATATTTAGTTTTCACTTCATTTTTAGTTGGTGTTTTGTTTCTTTTACTATCCATTTTGCACCTCACTTTTGTTATTGTTAAGCGTTAGCCAAGTAACAAAATTGAGTACACTTACAACTTGTCTTTTGCCAACTTTAGTTGTTGGGAAATCTTTACTTCTAAGTAATGTTCTAACATTATCTCTACCAAGTCCAGTAATTTTGATTAAGTCCTCACAGTCTAAAAAGTCTTTGCTATATTTTAAAGAAATTCTATTTACCTCATTTTGTATAAGTTCATTTATGTTTATTGTGTTGTTCATTAAAGTCCTCCTGAAAATTAAAAAATTTCTTTTTAAATCCAATTAAAAATTTTCTATATCTAACTTTCTATTTTCAATTTTCTATTCAACTTTCTAAACTATAATTTCTATAAAAAAATAAAAACGGGTATCCCGTTTGTTGATGCAAGGGAAACTGGTACAAATTGCTACACTATCTTTGCAAGTGTGATTCGCTAAAATCTCTTATAAAATAATGGATTTAGAACTCACAAAGTGCAATTTGAGCCAGTTTCTTATCCTGCTTTTTCTAATTTTCTCTACTTTTTCTCATTTTTTTGATTCATTTCAACTTTCATAGTCATAATAATCAAACATTCTTTGCTTGTTCTCTTCAAGTTTATTTGGTAGTTTGTTAAAATAACTTTCAAAGTGATTTTCAAAATATTCTTTTTCTGTTCTATCCATTTTTAATAGAAAATAATTATATATTTGCCTTAACATTTCTTGCAAAATTTCAACATTTGCATAAGCGTTTTTGATGAATGGTTTGCTAAATTTTATAAAGTAATTCATTCGTTTTGTGTGCTCGTGAATAGCATCTAAAATAGTTTGTTTTTCATTCTTTAAAGCCCAGTTATCTTTCTCTTGTTTCTCAAAAACTTCAATTCCAATTTTTAATATGTCATTGAAAAATTTGTTTTTTGATATATGCATATCTCTGTAAAATTTCCCATACATCTCATTAAGTTTATTAAAAACTTTTTCATCTTTAATTCTTATTAGATTTTCTTTTGTTAGCAATGGTTTTGTCATAATTCCTCCTTTTAAATTTTTGATTTTCAAATATTGCAAGTTTTAGGGCAAACAAAAAAACAACCAGCTCAGTTGTCTTTTAACCTGCAATTATTTTTTGTTTTTCCAGTCATCTGGAATTTCTATATTTAAAGGGACATTCAAAAAAGTCCCTTTTGATGTGTCTATATTTTCAATAAATTTCTTTACAACTCGGTTCATAGAACTTAACAATTCTTTTTGCTTTTCGTCAATATCAATTCCCAAACTGGTTAACATTTTCAAAATTTGTGTGTTGTCTTTAACCAAATTTGCGACAGCCTTAAGGTCAATGCTAAAATACTCGTTTTTGTTAATCTCTTTTGCAACTTGAACTAAATCAAAATCAAATTCTCTCTTGTTCCGTTTGTAGATATCTGTCTGCATAAACTCTTTGTCTGTGTAAAAATGATATCTTAAATGTAAGAGTGTGGTGTCTTTCATTTGAGAAACCCCACTTGTACTAACTCCAAATTCTTTTGCAATTTGCTTTTGAGATTTTTCTTCTACAAACAAATCATAAATCAGTTTTTGTTGTTTGCATCAAGTCTACCCACAATTTTCCAAACTAATTTAAACAACTTTTTCTTATGTTCATCAATATAGTAATCTTCTTCGCTATGTTTTTCTTCAATTGTTTCTGCAAGTGTCACTCCATCTTCATCATCATTATAAACAGGAATATCAAGTGAAACTGTGTAATAATCGTATTTTATTTGTTGTCTTCTAAGCCACTTATCATTTCTCATCAAAAACTTAGCCACTTCGTCAGTGACTTCAAGGTCAATAAACTGTCTGTGAATTCTGTCATAATACTTGATTATTCTCATCAGTTCTATTATAACATACCTTAACGAAAACTGTTGGAAGAAAATGAAGATTATATTGTGCTTAACATTTTTCCCATCTTGTTCATCATCTCTGTTTTATATGAAAGCATTGAATGTGTGTATCTTTGTAGTGTGATAACAGGATTTTTATGTCCAAGAATTTCTGACAGGGTTTTAACATCCATACCCATTTCAATAGCACGAGTTGCAAAAGTGTGACGAAGCGAGTGGAAGTTTTTGTAAGGAATATCAAGTTTCTTTAAAATTCTCTCATAAGTCTTTTGATAAGCCCGAGTTCCAACAATTCCCCCAGTTCTTGTGGACAAAACAAAATCAGAATTTGAAATTCTCTTTGCCCTTTTCAAAATCTCTAAAAGTTGTTTAGGCAGTGGAATTAGCCTGCTTGAATTTTTAGTCTTAGGCTTGTCAATAACAACTTGCGGTTTCCCATTCTGTTTGATTCTATAGGCCGTTTTTGATATTGTCATAATTCCACTTTTTAAATCTATATCATTCCAAGTTAATGCTAAAAGCTCGCCGAGTCTTATACCTGTGTAAAGACAAATAACAATACCTAAATAGTTTGTTCTGTTTGAAGACAAGCAATATTTTTCTAATTTCTCCTGTTCCCACTTTTCAAAAGCAGTCACAGGTTTTTCGGTCGCCATTGGCAATTTGATTTTATCCAAGTTGTCCACTGCACAAATTTTAAGTGATTTTGCCAATTTCAATGCACTTTTCAAAACATTCACAATTCCAATCACTGAATTGTTAGCAAGCCCTTTTGATGAAATAAGGTTTCCACTTTCAAGTTCCGACAAAACATAGTCTTGAAGTGTCACTGCCAATAAGTCATCTAAATCTAACTCTCCAAGTTTAGGATTTATGTGCTTTTCTATGATATATTTATACCTTTCATAAGTGCGGAGTTTCACCGCAAACTTTGTATATTTGTTAAGCCAAATATCAAGCCATTCTTTTAGTTTCATAGTTGTTTACCTCCTAAAATATTTTAACTTGTTTTTGCTTGCCCCTCACTTTTATAAGGACATCTAAAGTTAAAAAAAGGAGTAAATTCAAAATCTAAAAACTTTTTCAAATAAATTTTTCTTCTCATAAAAAAAGACCGCCTACTATTACGAGCGATGGTCTCAATAATATTTTAATATAGTTATTATAGCATATATTGACGAAATTTGTATCAATTTTACAAAAATTTATGATTGATTTTAATATTAAAACTATTTTTTCAGTCAATAATCGTAATAATAGGTGGTCTTTTTAGGAGTAAAAATGGCCACTAATATTTCAAAAGAAAAGAGAGAAAAACTCATTGAAAAAATCAATGCAATAAAGACATTTATTCAACAAGCTCCACAAGACAAGAATACCAAGAACTTATTAACTTATATTGCTGAAATAGAAAAAGATATTAAAGGCAAAAAATATGGACTTGTTTTTGAAGAACATAAAGAAGCTATTGATGATATACTTGAAAACAATATCCCAATTTTAAAAGAAGATGAAAGTTTGTTTATTGACAATGGTGGTCAAATGAATTTTTTAATTGAAGGAGATAATCTTGCTTCATTACAACTTTTAGAAAAAACTCTTAAAGGCAAAATAGGTTTAATATACATAGACCCACCTTACAATACTGGTAAGAAAGATTTTATTTATAATGATGAGTATGTAGATTCCGAGGATTCATTTAAGCATAGCAAATGGATAGCATTTATGCAAAAAAGGTTAAATATCGCAAAAAAATTATTGTCTTTAGGTGGATTTATTTGTATTTCCATTGATGATAATGAATATGCTCCTCTAAAGCTTTTGTGTGATGAAATTTTTGGCATTGATAATTGTTTATCAATACATCATATACAAGTAAGGTATGCAAATAAAAGCCTTAATGAAAGAAAACCATTTCAAGAATGTGTTGAGTATGTTCTTTTTTATGCAAAAGATTATAATTATGTTGAGCTTAACAGACCTATGCAGGAATATTCACTTAGCCCATTTTGTTATAAAATTTCGGAGCTTTCAACTCCTAAAACTGTAATGGTTGGAAATAAAAAAGTTGATGTTTTTTCAAAAGGTCAATGGAAAATTGATAAAGTTGAACCTAATGAAAATAATTTAAAAGAAACTTGGATTTCTGGAAGTATTTATTCTGGAACCGGCCATGGCAAAATATATCAAAAAGTTGTTGAGCCTAGGTTGGACGAAGACGGTTTTCAGTGTTTATATAAAATATATGGCCTTGGAGAAGATGGTCTAGGGTTTAGATATTTTACTGGCCCACAAAAGCAAGGCGCAACAAAAGGAAAAATGTATACAGGAGTACCTTTGTCTAAAAAGGAAGAATTAAAAAAAGGCAAAGCAATTAAATTGAGAGTAATACCTAATATTTATGATTTTAGCCCCGATTTTGGAAATATTAAACATGAAGGTGGAGTTGGCTTTAATAGTGGCAAAAAACCAACAAAAATGCTAAAACAATTTATTAATTATCATCAAAGAAAAGATATTAAAGTTTTAGATTTTTTTGCGGGTTCAGCATCGACAGGACAAGCTGTTTTAGATTTAAATAATGAAGATAATGGCAAGCGTTCTTTTATTATGTGTACTAGTAATGAAAATAATATTTGTAGAGATGTTGCTTATACAAGATTAAAAAATGTAATTTCTAAAAATAATCATGCAAGTTTGAAATATATGAAAGTCGATTTTGTCCCTATTACAGATAAATTTTACTATGAATATGCTGATGAACTTTTAAAGCATGTCAAAGAACTTGTGGAACTTGAAAATGGGATAAATTTTAATGACAACAAAGAGCTTGCAATTATTATTACAGAAGAAGAACTAGACAACTTTATGAATAACATACCAGCCGAATGTAAAACAATTTACCTTGGACATGATATCTTACCTACTAAAGAACAAGAAGAAATGTTCAAAAACAATAAGATAAAAGTCAACATAATCCCTGATTACTATTACAGAGACTTGGAGGGTTAATATGAATATCCAATTAGCAAATTTTCAGTTACATGCAATTAAACAGCTTTTGGAATATATGGAAGAAGATAACATACATAATATAATTTTAAAAAGTCCTACTGGTAGTGGCAAAACTATTATTCTCACTCACTTTATGGATGAATACTTAAAAGGTCATTCAAAAACTGTTTTTATATGGCTTACACCCGGTAAAGGCAGTTTGGAAGAGCAAAGTAAAGAAAAAATGGATAGATATATTCACAATGCACAAACAAAACTTTTGACAGATGTTATGACAAGTGGTTTTGAAGAAAATGATAGTTGTTTCATTAACTGGGAAAAACTTACAAAGAAAGGTAATAATGCTCTCAAAGACAGTGAAAGAACAAATTTTTTAGAGTGGATTGAAAAAGCATTTAATCAGGGACTTGAATTTAAAATTATTATTGACGAAAGTCATACAAATTTTACAGATAAAGCAGATGCAATCATACAATTATTTCATACAGATAAAATTATTCGTTGTTCAGCGACTCCAATACTTGACAAAAAAGCAAAACTTATAAATATTAGCGAAGAAGAAGTAATTGCTGAAGGACTTATCAAAAAGCTTTTAGTTATTAATGAAAATTTTCCACAAATAATAGAAACTGACAATCAAACAAATTATTTACTCGAAAAAGCATTAAATAAACAACGAGAATTAAGACAATTATATCTTAGCAAAAATGTTGATGTAAATCCTTTAATAATTGTCCAAATGCCAAATAATTCTGATGCGTTGCTTGATACGATAGAAAAGTTTTTTGAAGATAATGGTATTAATTATGAAAATGATTTAGCCATTTGGCTTTCAAATAGACACGAAAATTTGGATAACATTTCAAAAAATAATTCCAATCAAGTTGCTGTCATAATAAAACAAGCAGTAGCAACTGGTTGGGATTGTCCGAGAGCAAGTATTTTAGTCAAACTTCGTGAAAATATGGATGAAACATTTGAAATACAAACTATTGGACGCATTAGAAGAATGCCAGAAGCAAAGCACTATGATAATGATGCTTTAGATAGTTGTTATCTATACACTTTTGATAGTAAATTTACTGAAGGTGTTAAAACAGCTTTAGGAAAAGGAGCATTAGAAGCAAAGACATTATTCTTAAAAAATGAGTATAAGAAAATAAAATTAATAAAAGAACAACGAACAATGGTTACTGACATTAGAGACCCTAGAAAAGCATTAAAATCAATAAAACTGTATATGCAACAGGAATTTGGTCTTACAGGTAATAAAGTCCAAAACAAATTAAGACTTCAATCAAATGGTTTTGAATTTTCAAATGAAATAATACGCTATACTCTTTCTGGAAATATTGTAAAACTAAGTGAATTGTCAGAAAAAGATAAATTGAATGTAATTAAAATTCAAGAGCCAATAAACACTCATATCCACGGAAGAGATTATCATAACAGAGTTGGAAGAATTGGACTTGAAATCGGATTAGAATACTCTTTTATGAATGCCATTATAGGGAAATTATTTGGTGAAAAATTTGAATATCGAAATAAAATATTAAGCCTATCAACTAAGCAATTATATGCATTTGTTATAAATAATACAGATTTGTTGCGTAGTATTGTTAAAAAAGCAATGTCAAAAGAACTTGATCAGTTAGGAATTGAATTTCATAGTGTATCTAAAAAAGATTTCTTTATCCCCCACTCCTGTATGTTCACTTACGATGAGCAAAGTAAGGTTCAATCTGAAAGTAGAAAAAATGTATATAATGGATATTTAATGTCAGCAGAACCACGCTCATCTTCAGAGAAGAAGTTTGAGAAATTTTGTGAAAAATGCAATGCTATAGATTGGTTCTATAAAAATGGTGATAAAGGAGATGCATATCTTTCCATTCTTTACTTAGATAATTCCAACAGACAAAAACTATTCTATCCTGATTATATAATCTCTGTGAAAGGTGAAATTTGGATTGTTGAAACTAAAGGTGGTTTTGACAGAACTGGCGAAAGCGAAGACATTGATATTTTTTCTTCAAAGAAATTCATTGAACTAAAACGATACTTAAAAAATTATAATTTAAAAGGTGGATTTGTACGCTATGACAAACAAAGTGAAGAATTATGTATCTGTAGAAGTAATTATAATGATGATATCCATTCACAAAAATTTAAGTCATTTTATTATAATTTTGCGATTTTTTATTTATATATGCTATATTTTTGTCTACACCTATCGTTAGAATTGATGGTGAAATTATTTTTGAAAAAAATCATCTAACAATGTTCTCTTTTGCTTAAAAGGAGAACTTAATGCAAGATAAAATTGTTGCTTTCGCAGGACATAGATATGAATGGCACTGCATAGGTGTTGAAGAGAAACTTTTGCAAACCATTGAAGAACTAATCAATAAAGGATACACAATATTTTATGATGACAATTATGGTGCTTTTGATAAAAAGTGTGCAGATGCCGTAATTCAATTGAAACGTAAATATCCACACATTAAACTTATTCGCATTTTAACTTATTATCATCACGATAAAGAGAAATACGAACTCCCTTCTTGTTACGATGGTTCTATCTTGCCCGACATTGAAACACTACATTACAAACAAAAGATAACCAAACGCAATGAATGGATTATTGACAACTGTGACATTTTAGTCTGTCACATAGAAGAAACTTACAAAAGTGGAGCTTACCACACCGTCAAGAATGCCCAAAAGCATAATAAACCAATAATTTATATATAAAATATTTAATTCGCATTAACTTTAATAAATTATAAACTTTATTTATCTAATATACTCACTCATAAAATCTTCATAACTAATACATCTTATCCCAATATCATCACACACTGTAGGCGTCCTAGATGAATTTAGTTTTCGCTCTTCAATAGTTACAACTATTGCATTTTCACACTTAGCCTTAGCTATCACAAAGGGATCTGCAGATGGAGCATAGGAAATGATATTTTAAAAATGTATCATTTCTTGATATTTTTCATTTTTAAATAGTTCCTTTATAAAAATAAATTCGTTTATAAAACTTTTTCTTTAGACTATTATAACACATTGTTAAATTTATGTATTATAAAATTAAAATCAGAAAAATTTACTTTTGCATTTCCAACTCATCAAGAATTTTAACTGCACGAATAATTTTATTTTTTATGTCTTTGCACTCATCTTGGGTATATTTATATTCTAAATCATTTATATCTTGTATTATCATTTCTTTATTTTTAATAATAATTTTAGCATGTCCCAAATTATTTCTAATATTATTTAATGATTTCAACAAGTTTATATCCCGATCTGATATATTAACTAACCTATATTTTTTAAAGAGTTTTAGCAAATTTATTTTTTTGCACATATCAAATAAATAATTTTTATTCAAAAACAAACTTCTAACATAATCTTCACTAGATTTACACTCGTTGATCTTTTTAGTAAAATTATCATTACCCTCTTCAACCAGTTTATCTACTTCATTTGATATAACTTGTTTTAACTCTTGAGATTGTCCCTCATATAATTCAAGTAGAAATTTCCTTAATCTAAATTCAATATCACTATAATTGTGCAATACTACACCTCGTAATGATAATGGGTTAAGTGTCCTTTTCTCTAATTTTTCTAATATCTTCTCGGTTTTTAAAATTAAATCATCTCGCTTGCATATATACACTCCATCAAGCTGAAATTTATCAATTTTTTGAAATAAATTTTCATTTGTCGTTGAATATAATATTATATCTGTCAAACTTCTATTGTTATCCCTGATTTCCCTGATAACCTCATGCCCACTAATATCATTAACTAAGCTATAGTCTATCAGATATAAATCATAATCCTCAGATTTAACTACTTCCTTATAGTCTGAGCCATTAGACAATTTTATATCTGGAATCAAGCCCATAGATTCAACCTTTTTCTTTATTTTTTGATATGTTGAATCTTCTTCATCAAGAATATTATCATCAACTATTAATAATTTAAATTTTATGTCCATATGCTATTTTCATCCTTAGTCCAAAAGAAAAATTTGTATCTATTAATTCTATTGTTCCATTCATAGATTTTAATATTTTTGATATCGTATAAAGTCCAATTCCTGATCCCTCTGTAGAAGTATAACCTAATTTAAATATCTCCTCTTTATTTCTTATAGATTTATTCAACCCGTCCCCATCATCTAAAGCATCTAAAATTAAATATTTTTCATCATTACTAAAATTTAAATATAAGTTTTTAGCATGAGCTTTATTAGAATTGCTAATTAAGTTTTCAATGACTGCAACTATTTCTGATGCTGAAAACTTTAATTTAATTTCTTTGTCCAAATTGTTTGTTATTGTAACTTTCATTCCTAAATTTGGAGATCTATCATATATATTTCTTACATATTCATTGATAAAAGCTACTAAATCTGAATCTAATTGTATATCTGACTTTAATGAAAAATTTGCTTTTAAACCAAAATTACTTATCGAATATATTTTACTAGCCAAAAAGTCAACCTGTGCAAGATTTTTTAAAATATTGTCTTCTTTTTTATTTTTTATATTGTCGAATATTATTTCAATATATTCTTTAATCTTATTTGCGAACAACATATTCAAATGTATTATTTCTTTAGCTTTTACAAAATCCTCATTTGTCGTATTTTCCAAAAAATAGTTTTGATTTGTTATTCTTTGTAGTTCCTGTTTTGTATCTTCATGTTGTTTTCTTTGCTCTTCATTTTTTGAAATAAGTTTTCGATTTACTTCTTGTAAATCTTCTACTCTCTTTCTTGTAGAATTAATTAATGATAATAGCTGTTCATTATTATTTTTTTCGGCTATCAAAGATATTTTATTAAGTGAATTTTGAATTGAAGAATCTGCTACCTTTTTTGAAACTTCTGCAATTATATTTTCATCATATCTAAGTTCTATCGGATTTGTTTTCTTTGTTATACCAGCAATTTGTTTTACTAGTTTTTCAAAATTTATATTTGCAACACTAAACATTTCAGAATCAGGATCTCCCCAATCTAAAACATCTACAACATATGTCTCAAGGATCTTCATTTTATCAACAAAAAATTTTTTTAACTCATCTACTTGTCTTGATTTTATAAATCCCTTGTCTCTACTAGATACTTCAACAAATCCTTTAGCTTCACCATTTATTTCTATTCTTCCTACTAAATCTCTTGTACCAAAATATCTTCTAGTTCCTTGTTGTTGTCTTAAATTAATGCCAAAGAAATCATCGTCGATTTCACCATATGGTAATATCCTAAATCCATTTTTAAACACGAATATATTCCCATATGAAACTTGTGATATTCCCATTATTTTTGAAAACAACAACTTTGCCTTACGATTCATATAAAATAATTTTAAATGAATATCTTTAAGTGTTGTGTAATCCTCATTCTTCTCTTTTATATAGAAAACTTCCTGTCCTTTATCATTTAAAGATGTAATTATTTCTTTCCCTATAGGGTCGATGTCCACAGTTAAAGCTACTGTTTTAATATTTAATGATTCAAATAAAGTATTCTTTATAACACCATTAACAATATCTCTATCATTATTATACATTTTATCTCTTTCTAACTCTAATTCTGCATGTAATTCTATTGAAAATTCTGATGAGTTGTCTGTATTTGGAGAAATAAGTTTCATTAACATTCTTTTTAAAGACAATAATTCATTCCTATCCCATTTTTCCCTTAAATTAGAAATTTTAATTAAAGTTCCTTGCTTAGGAAATGTCTCAATAATAAGATCTTCATATTCAACAGGTATATCTAAAAAACTTTGTTCATCAACATTTTCAAAGTTATCCCAATTAATTGAAACATGATGAACCACATCTTCATTATATTTTCGTGTATACAAATCAACAATAGAGCCAACTCTATCGCATGAAAACCTACCAACACCTTTTGCACCTAATTGTTCTCTTTCAAATTTTATGCCCTTTTTTCTGGCATTCTCAAGTTTTTTGTCAGAATATGCTACATTTAACCAATTATTTATAATCTGATTAGAGTCCATCCCCTTCCCATAATCTTGTATTTCAATACTATCTATTTCATCTTTTTTATAATTAAAGGTTATATCCACCTTTTTTGAGTTCGCATCAAAAGAATTTTTAACTAATTCAAAAATAGCAACAAACTTATTTGTTATTAATTCTTTTCCAATAATATTTTTTAAACCAGCACTAACTTTAAAATTTAATTTTTTAATCATTGTATAAAAACTCCTTAAATATTTCTGCCAATTGTTCTGCAAACAATGGCGGAACTGCATTACCAACTTGTGTAAATCTTGGTACGTCTTTTTTCCTTAATTCCCCACCTGTTGTATATTTCCCTTTAAACTGATACCAATCTGGAAAACTTTGAATTCTTGCCAATTCACGAACTGTTAAAATTCTAGGTTCACTATAATGTACAAAATCATCGGGATGAGTCGTAACTGTTGGAGCTGGGCTATTAGGATCCAACAAAACAACCCCTCTCCTTTTTAAATTTGGAACCAAATTGTCTGATGGTTTATATCTTTTTCCATGTTCTAAGTGTTCAATCATAAATTTCTGCATTTCTTGGATTTGTTTACTATGATTCGCAAATCTATGGCTATCTGGATTTTCGTCACTTTTGATTTTTTTTCTCATAAACCTTTGATATGATGTATTAATATTACCATAATAACCACTATAAAAAAACTGTTTACAATCTGGACATTTATAGATACCATTACTCTCTAACAAATCTGAAATAGCATCGCCTACTGTAGTTCTTATATTTAGCTGTTTTTTCTTGAGAAATTTTAACTTATACTTGTCAAGTTTTTCAAAAAAATCATCTATATTTTTTTTCAAACTTCCAACCAAAATAAATCTTTTTCTTCTTTGAGGAATACCGTACTCATCCATAAAAATCTCTTTAACTTTTATATTATATCCTAATTTTTTTAATCCTTCAATTACAACTTCCGAGTATTTTATTTTATCTCCATTATTTAATTTAAAATCTACAGAAATACCATGAACGTTTTCTAAAAGGATATATTTAGGCTTTACGCATTTCACAAACTCTATATAATTATTTACCATAGTATTCCTAAAATCACTATGATCCCTTCTTCCAGCCATTGAAAATCCTTGGCAAGGTGGACCTCCTACAACAATATCAATTTCCCCCTTAAGTTTATATAATTCTTTCTTATATGTTTTAAGGACTTCGACAATATCTAATTCAGTTCTTGGTAGCCATTGTGGCCAATTAAATTTATTTTTAGAAATTAAGTTAAAATATAAAGTACTAAAAGCATCCTTATTTTTTTCTATCGCAAAAATTCCAGTATATCCTGCATTGCAGAATCCTAAAGAAAGTCCTCCAGCACCTGCAAATAAATCAATAAAAGTGTAATTATTGCTTTTCATTTTTTCTCCCTTCTTCAACTTTTACAATTTTTTTTATAGCTTCCACAACATATTCATTAATACTTTTATCATTTTTAACAGCAATAAGTTTTATTTGTTTATGAAGTTCAGGAGACATACGTATAATTAAAGATTTTGTATTTTTCATATAAACTCCTAATGATATCTATATATCTTGATATAATGATATTATATAAATAAGAAAAATGCAACTTATTATGTAATTTTAATTCTAAAATTTTATATTTTTCAACTATTTGTATTTATACAGAAAATAAAAAAGATATCTACAAAAGATTATAAATTTTATAAGATTAATATAAACACTATAATTTTTATATAGAGCCAGAATATATTTCCTATAATTAGTTTGTTATAATATTTTTATTATTAAATTTCATATTTCATGTTATAATATCTAAATCCTAAAATACTTTTGGTTTTTGCTGGTTGGTTTGCCGGGTTCGTTCATGCCGATTAGTCCAGCATCTAGGGCTGGTTGTAAGTAATTTTTCTGAAACCAACACGAGACTTTAGATTTAGTTTTTGCATAAGTTCTGTTGCAGATTGCGGATAACTTTCAATTACTTTCATAAGTTCTGTGATTTGATTGTTTATATGGTTATAGTGATTTCTTGTGTCGGTTATTATATCTTTGATTGCTTTGTTTATCACATCTAGCATAAACACGATAAAAATGTTTGATTTCGCCTGGCTTGTTGACAGTGTTATTGCATTGTAATAATCTTCTTGATTATCTTTTATGATACTTTCAATAGGTATCCAAGCAAAGATTGGCTTCCAACTTGCAAGGAGCACTGTTTGCCAAAGCCTTCCCATTCTTCCATTCCCATCACGAAATGGGTGGATAAACTCAAATTCATAATGAAAAACACTAGACTTAATAAGCATATTTGCTGGACTAGTCTTTATCCAGTCAAAAAGTTGTCCTAGTTGTTCTGGAACAAACTCCGCAGGTGGAGCAAAATGAACAACTTTTCCGTGTTCATTATAAACTCCAACTTGTCCTGTCCTAATTTTCCCCGCCTCGTTTGCAAGTCCGTTCATCATTATTTCGTGGACTTTTAACAAGTCATTAATGCTATAAGGATTTACATTTTCAAGTTCTCTGTATGCCAAATTTGCATTTTGAACTGCAACTATATCTTCATTTGGTCCGAACACTCGCTTTCCATCAATAACATCTGTCACTTGCTCGAGGGAAAGAGTGTTGTTTTCAATCGCAAGAGAAGAATGAATAGACTTTATCCTATTCACTCTGCGAAGTCTTGGAAATTTCTCAAGTTCATTAACTCCACTTAATTTTCCTAAATTTTCCATAATTTCGGACACTAATTCTAACATCTCATCAGTTATTTCATAAGGCGGAATATATTTTTCGTCAATAACATACCTCTTAACAAAAAATTATTTTATACCAAAAAAAATTAATTTTAATCTCTGTAATATTTGTAATCTTTGTTTACTAATGTGTAATCAGATATACCACAATTTGCTTTATTACCATTATTTTTCATAAATGCCGCAAAACTCATTATAGTATGATATTCAATTTCCTTTATGTACTGATGAAACTTAGGATGTATAATCGCATACATAAACTTATTCCATCCTGAGATTTCCTTTCTTCCAATCTTAACCCTATCTCCAAGTCTTGTTGCACTGCCAATGTATACTTCCTTATTAATTTCATCAATTAAATAATAAATAACATGATTTTGATCTTCATGCTTCTTTAACTCGGAGATATCCATCCATTTTGTATATTTAGTAATCATCTGATCTTGTTTCTCTAAACTTAACCAACCAAACACATTCGAATCAACAAGGTGCTTAAATAAATTATCATAAGGAGTTTCAACTTTTATAAATGTCGACAATTCAATTTCAGTTTCATTTAGCTTTTCAAAGACAATCACCTCTTGACTTCCGCCAATAAGTTCAGTATGAAATTTCCCATTCTTGTTAAGCAATTTTTGGCTTTCTATTGCAATATAAGATTGAATAAATTCTTTTTTTAATACTTTAACAAGTTCAGTATCTAAAAATATTTGAAAAACTTTTCTTCCTGTTGATTGTAAAACAAAAGAAAATTTTCCATTATATTTTTTATTTTTAAATTTTATGCAAATTTTTTTATGTGTACCCCATGTCTCTTTATTAACATCTATAAAGTATATCCAATATTTTTTGGGAACAGTAATCCTGCCATCAAATGTGGATTTATCTATTTTTTTATAATATTCCATAAATCATTTCTCCTTTTACACTGTAACCTATTCTCACATTAAAAGTCAATTATCTTGTATATTTTCTTATATACTTTCTTGTATATTGTTTTTGATTACGAAAACTCAAATATACAAAATTCAATTCATAATATATTTAGTTTTAGATAGTCCTAGAAAGTCTAAAATGGGCAGAATTTTTCATAAATATTGAGCATGGTGTCAGTAGGTGTCAGTGAATTTTAAGATTGACAGCAAAAGAAAAAACACCATCTTATTTGCTAGTGTTTTAAAGGATTTTAGTGGGCAGAGCACAATCCAATTTTTGTGCTGGGCAAGTTGGTAATTTCCTCTACTTGTTTACATAATATCCACGTACCAAAATTCTCTATTCCTATATTTGATTTTCATATTTGCATATTTCTGATACATTAGTTCGACTCATGATTAAATTTGGTGGAATTGAAATTAGCATATGTACTTTATTAGGACAAACTTCAACTTTATTATTTCAACTCAGCAATTTGGAGATGTTAAAAACACACTCTCTTAGAACAATCTAAGAGAGTGTGTTTTTCTTATATATATTTTTTAAACTGTTTGTATTTTGTTTTTAATAAAAAACAATATAAATTTTGATTAACATTGATCAGAGCAATCACCATGTCCAGCCATAGACAAAGACAAAGAATTATCAATTGAATTAATATCAATCAAAACATCCTTTTTCCTAGAAAATAATTTTTTAATAAATTTAATCACTACTACTCCCTCCTAAACTAATGCTACCATGATTCCCATTTAAAGTCAATACTTTTTCCAAATTATTGCTTAAAACACTTAATCCTTCATTGCCTATACCAGTAACGCATGGAATTCCAAGTTCTCTACAAATAATTGCTGCGTGGCATAAAAAACCACCAGTTACAGTTACTACCCCTTTGGATTTTATAATATGTGGAATCCAATTTGGATCGGTTGCATATGCAACAAGAATTTTGTCTGTTTGGATTTTTTCAGTATAATCATCCGCAATATAAAACTTAGCTTCAACAATTCCAGAAGATGCTGGCGTGCCTTTTATAACTCCATCATTATTTTCTTCAGATTTAATAGTCTCTATCTTGATTTTTCTTGTTACTGGCCTATACTGCAACATAACAAGCTTTCCATTTAAAACCATCCATTCAAAATCAGCGATAACATTTAATTTATTTTGAAAGCAAATCAGTTGTTCCCCTATAGCAACATCATTATCAGATTTTAATGAAGGGCCCTCACATTGTTTTTTGTTCCACACTTCGGAAACAGGAGTACTGGAGCCAGAAACAAGCTTTTCTCCATTTCCTTTAACCCACTCTAAAATTCCATCGTCTTTATCATTTCCAATCCAAACTCCCGAATATTCAGGCTCAACAAACTCTTGTATTACAACTGCCATATGTGGCTTATCAAGTTTGGTCTTTTTTATATATGCTTTTAAACGAGAATTGTTTACAGAATTTTTAACATCATGTATTGCTTTTGGTAAATTTTCAAACTTAACATCTAAATATGAATCAAACATTCCTGCAAAAGAATTTTCTTCTCCATCTTCAATATCAGCAGAACTCCTGACTGAAAATTTTGTACATTTTGATTCAAGAAAACTTAGATCTTCGTTTTTTAAATTTGTATTTGTTGGAATACAAACCGTGAACGGAACTTTTATACCATGTAAATTGAGCATACCTAGCCCAAACATTTTTCCACCAACTAATTTAATAACATATTTTTTTATATATAGTCCACATAAAAGACTTACTTGATCCAATGATAAAATTTTGTTTTTCTGCATAATTTTAAACAAAAATTTTCTTAAAGTTAAAAAATCAATATCAAATGGTGTTGCAGAATAATTTTTACAGTACCTTCGTTGTACTTCTTCGGTAAATTTCCCATATTCGCCCTCAAAAAAATCATGCTGAGAATCCTGGAATTTTTTTAATACCAAATATGTCGCAATTAATTGACAATTTAAGTCAATATCTTCGTTACTTTGTTGAATTATATTTTTAACATCATTAGATAGGTAAATTTTGTCAACTTTTGAAATAATATCCAAGTATTTATCTTCACCATATTTTTTCTTAATTTCTTCTTGCAACCCAACAGAAAATGAACTATGCTCATCAACACTCTCTAAGAAGTAAAAATATGCCAGTGACATTAAAATATTCTTTACCTTATTCTTGCTTTCATTGTAGGCCTTTTCGTAATACTTTACCGTTTTAGCGTGAATTTTGTTTAGAATTTTGTCAATTTTTTTACTATCAAATATTTTTTTATTAAAAAAATCAATGTAATTATTTATTTCATCTGCAAATTTTTCATTTATAATCATTTGAAACAACATTCTACTACAAAATGCTCTTTTTGAAATAAACTCTTCAACTTTTGATTTATTATTATAAAATTTCTCAACCGATATCATTTATCCTCTCCTTTATTTTGTTTGATTGCAACGCAAACTCTGTCAGTATTACTTTTTATTATAAAATCCAAAAATTCATATCTTTCTTTCTTGTTCCATATTTCTTCTAAAGTGTTGCATTTTAAATCACCTAAGTAGCTTTTTTCTAAGAATGGACAGCAATAAACACGGCCATCTTCATTTATTGTTACCCTTGCCAGTCCTGCGGTGCACTTCCAATTGTCATTACCAACAAATTCAGAATTACCATTTTCAATTTTAAAAACTTTCCGTTTACCATCTTCATCTGGTACTTCTGAATAGAAAATATGCTCATATTCAGGGTGTTCTTTATATAAATTTAACAATCTTTGTTTCATAGCCATTTGTTTTTCAATGCTCAATTCTAATTTTTTTTCAGCTCGACCCCTAATTATAATATTTGACAGCTGAATATGTTTAACCCCTTTTGACCTTAATAAAACAATCATGTCTATAATATCATCATAATTGATACTATTAACCACTGTTGCTGATGTTATTGAAAAACCTTTTGATGCGGCAAATTCAATATTAGATATAGTTTTGTCAAAAGTATTATTCCCGCGAATTTGTTCATGAGTGTTTTTTAAGCCATCAACGCTAACATTTATGACAACCCTATCCTTGTATTTTGTATCAATTTTTTCTACAAACTTATTTAGTAATAAACCATTTGTAAAAATCGTTATTTTTATGTCATGAGATAGCAGTGTATTTGCGATATAATCAATGTATTGGCAGGTCAAGCATTCTCCACCAGACAATGTCACCTCCATAACATTTGATTTTAAAATCTCACTTAATATTTTATCAACCAACTCTTTTGAAGGCTCAAAATTATTAAGTTCACCCAAATAACAATGCTTACATTTCAAATTACATTTCTTTGTCACCTTCCATTGTACTTTTATTGGTGTTTTTAAATTAATATTATTTTCATAGAAATCTCTTTTTATTATTTCATTTTCTATTTTTTTATAATATCTTCCAACTTTAAATCTGCTAATATTCAAAAGCGAACTTATTTCTTTTTTTGTTTTCTTTTCATCAAAAAACTCGATTAGTTTTAATGTAAAATCATTCACAACAAAGTATTTGTTAAGCCACATAATTAAGTTTTTGTCTTTTTCCAAACATCTCTTATTTATCATTGTTTCTCCTTTATAACTTTATCTCTATAGAGAGATAAAATAAGATCTTTATATTGTTCTAAGTCAGAAATTTTTCCGGTAGATTGTATTTTTTGTAAGACATTTAATACCTCCTTTGAAAATAGTCTTGATGGCGTGGATAAACTAATAAAGAAATTTGCTTCTTTCCTTGCTTTACCAATACACACTTCAAAATTTTTGTTTCGAATTTTTCTCCAAGTGTTTTCATTTAAGTCGTAAACATTTTTATCATTAAGCCCTAGAAGGTTATTACCAACTTCAATCCTACAGCCTCCTCTACATCGCGCTAGATTTATACATGATTTACAGTAAATCGGCAACCATTTCAGTCCCCGAAATGTTTTTAATAATTTGTTGTTCCAAATCTTCTGTAATGAATTTTTTTTCAAATTGCTTATCACTTGAGTTGCACTTGAACAAATTTTTACATTCAAATCATAATCAATCGCACAAAATATACTTCCTGCACCACAGCCATGCGTTAAATGGAGATATTTCGGAGAAACAACACACGGAGCAATACAATTATTAACACCAATATCATATCCTCTTTCAACCAAATGATAAATATTTTTCATAAAAATATTTAAGTCTAAATCGCATTTATTAATTTTTCCACACCCTAAATCGTTGTAGCGAGATACGTTCATTTTGATTTTGTTATGATCACAAAAGTTATAAACTGACAATATATTCTTTTCATCTATATTTTCGTTAAATGCGGTGTAATTTATGGTTAAATTAACCTTGCCAACCATTAAATTTATATTATTTATAATTTTGTCATAACAATTAAATCCCACAATTTTGTTGTGTGTTTCCTTTTCGCCATGAAGCGAAACACTCAAACAAGCCACTTTTTTTAAAATTTCAACATGTCTATCTATGTAAAAACCATTTGTCAAAATTGAAATGTTCATTTTTTTAGTCAAAGCATAATCAATCATATCATCAATTTGAGGGTGAAGAAGAGGCTCTCCTCCTGTAATATAAATATCATTAACGCCGAACTCGGATAAACTATCTATAATATATTTAAAATCTAAATAATCTATTGATTTGTTGGGCATACTTTCCCTTGAACAAAATTTGCAATTGAAATTACAAATGGTGTTTATTTGTAGATATACATACAAGGGAGTTTTGAAAGAATTTAAGCTTATTTTTTGGCTTAAGCCTGCAAGTTCATATTTTTGCTTGTTTCTCATTTATTTTTTTCTCCACTTGTATTATTCTACATTGTGTTATCTCTGGTTTTAACTCCTTGATATAAATTTTGTTTTTTTTCTTTGCAACCTTCCCCATAAATTTCTCCTTTATATTTTATTAAACAATTTTGATTCCACTATCTTTACTTTCGGTTTTAAACTTTTTAAATATTCTTTGGGATTCAAAAATAAGTTTTTATAATAATTTTCTAAATTTTTATTTTTTAATGTTAAAGGTCTGTCTTGTAACAAGCTTAGAATATACAAATTATTTTCTCTTGCTTTTAACGAAAGTGGAAAGTTGTTTATTTGAAATTGTAATAAATCAGCTAGTTCTTTTTTCCTTTTTACAATAGCAGACAAAATTATTGCAAGGCTTGTAAAGGTCAGCTGAAAATATTTTGTAGTTCCCTCCACTTTAAAAAAATTTTTTGGTAAAATAAGATTTTGATATTTTATGTGTTTACATAATTCCCATATGTTATCTAAAAAAAAGTTTATATTCTCATCTGATTGGTTTAAAATGTCTAAAAAAATATTCTTAAGTTTTTCTTGATTTTTAGAAATTATTAAATCACATTGGTCAAAGCAATCAATTTCACTTAACCCAGGGATATAAACGCGCACAGTATCAAATCCTAATACATTATAATCTTTCACATATATGTGCGAGTTGATTAATGACTTTAGCCATTCTAATGCCTTTGTGTTTGAATTAATGCAACTATTAAAGTTTAAAGCTGCAAACGAAACTTTTTCTAAACTAAATGCACTTTTGGGAATTAAACCACAATTATAATTAAAGCAAAGGAGCCAATTATATGAATTATAATCATATTTATATTTGTTTGCAAGTTCTTCAATATCCTCGTTTTTATCTAACATTTGATTGTTGATATTTTTTATATTGCGACCTTGAAACATTTCAGTAACAGCTCTTTGAAGAGCAATATTAAAATTAATGTCTGAGGCAAGTGTAAACATATATTTTGTATGTTCTTTATTATAAAGCACAAAAGCAATCACTGGATAGCAAAAATCCGTACAATATCTTATTTCAAAATCATATCCTTTTTCACATATTTTATCCAAGATCTTTTTATTATTTTTAGTTAAGTTCTTTTCATAGTTCATAACAATTTTTGTAGAAACATTACACGACAATATTTTTTTGTATATATATCGTTCAAGCACCTCACAAATTGCCTGAACACATGCCTCATCTTTCGAATTTCCAGCAGCAAGACCATTAGTATGGCATGAATAATTTATAACACTTATTGGCAATTTTTCTGCTTGTTCACTTGCTAAATCCACAAATTCATCTTCAAAAAAATATGTATCGTCTAACTTGTAAAACTCTTCTCTAAATTGTTGTGATGCAGATTTTAAAGCAATATTAATATATTTATTTTTTCTATTTACAATATATGTCTTCTTTTCTGTTATTTTTTTATAAAGCATATTTGTCTGTAGCCTTTCAAGCAATTCGCCATAAGCAGATGCTTTTGCCTGACTTTTGGTTATCCCCTTGCCGTTTGCACCCGTATAGCGATCTAACGCTATTCTTCCAGAAAAAAAACCATTTAAGGATTTGAACCCTTTTTCTTTAAATTTTATATTATTTTTTTTTAAAATTCTTTTTATCAGCCTGATCGTTGACCTTAATGGAGCATCTTTCCTAATTTCATTTTCTAATCGAATCATTGTTAATATTTTATAAACAATGAATTTACAAGTCAAGTATTTGACATGAAATTGTTTTTAATTTATAATTTCTATGAGGTGATGATGTGTCATCTGTTTGGTTATATAACAAAAAATTAAAAAAGTGGTCTAAAAAATTTAAGTTTGGGGATATTGATGGAGATTTCTGTTTTGATCCCAAAGCCCCATTAAGTGATCCTTTGGTAAATGCAATTTCTAACGATTTAAAAATAGATAAAGAATACATTTATGCTAGTGCAGGAATTAGTCAGCTTATATCGGCAATCTTGCCATTAAGTAGATGGGAAGAAATTTTTTTGCCATCTATCGAATTTGGCTTATACGAAAGAACCTGTATAATACACAATAAAAAGACAACACATATTGATGCTGTTTCTACGGCTGAATTTATAGAGGAATTAAAAACAAAAAATTCTAGTGAAAATTCACTGCTTTGTATTTCATCCCCACGATGGTTTAATGGCGAAATTTTTTCTTTAGCCCAAATAAATGAAATTCTATCTATTTTTAAAGGTTATCTTTTTATTGATGAGGCATATGTAGATTTCTCAAACAACCCGAATCATTTGCTTGACCTTTGTATGAAAAATGAAAGAATTATGATCGCAAGAAGTTTCTCTAAAAAATTCATTGCTTCTGGCTTAAGAGCAGGATATTTGATAACAAAATTAAGAATAAATGGATTAAGAAACACTCTTATTCCTCCTCATTCCATTTCCACTCATTCAATTTCTATAATTGTCAAACTATTAAATGACACCAAATTATTAAAATCTTTTGATTCTACAAGAAAGTACATTATGGAAAACAGAGATTATATTTATGACAACTTAAATGGTTTTGACGGTATTAAAATTATAAAATCAAGTGCAAACTTTTTAACACTGATTTTTGATACAGAAGAAAAGATGAACAAGACTTATTCTAAAATTAAAAATTTTGTTGGCGTAAACAAATATAACATTAACAATATATTCTTTATTAAGATTTGGATAAAAAATTTGTTGTTTTCAAAAACGATTGTTAATAGTATTATTAAATAAAGGATATTTCATGATAAATTTAATTTCTCTCCCGGCTTCAAATTTTAATATGCCACAACTGGAAAATTGTATAATAAAGAATATTTTAAACCAATCTCATATATGTTCGACTCATTATGATTTAACTCTTTCATTTTTACAAGAATGCCTAAATAAAAAATATTTAACTGAAAAATATTCAAAGTATTTACATGATTGTGATATAAATACAATAGAAGATATAAAAAATATTAACGATACAAAAAAATTACTGACAGATAAAACAAAAATTCCTCATAATATTTTTAAATTAAATACTTCTTTTTATAATGTTTTAAAATTTATTTCAAATATTCATAATTTGGAATGGTCAGCAAGAAATATAACACCGCAAAAACAGCTATGGACAGTCAACGAGCTGATTTCTTATTCCTTAAATGATTGTACTCTTTTTGATGATATTTTTTTTTCTCAATTAAACTCATACAAAAATAAAGATTCTTTTTATTTATCAATCCGTTATGCTTACCAAATTCCTTTCGCCATTAAATTAGCAAACTTAATTAAAAAAAATTTTAAGCATACTTACATTGTTGTTGGCGGCGATTACTTAACACAAATCAAAGACAACGCAATGGAAATTTTAAAAAAAACAGACTTTGATGCCATTGTGTTTCATGGCAATTATGAAAATATTTGCAATGTTATTACTAAAAAAAGTTATATTGATTGTTTAATTAAAATTAATGATACAATCAGCACTTACAAACGTAGTAACACCCCAGAAATAAATACAAGTTTATACACGCCTTGTTTTGATGATTTGTGTTTGGAAAAATATCTTTCAAACATAAAAATTGTTCCATTTTACTTAAATTTGGGTTGCTTTCATTCTAAATGTGAATTTTGTAATAGGTATATATATTATGAAAAACACAGACTATTAAACTTAACCTCTATTTTTAACAAAATCAAAGATCTTGTTCAATCCGAAAATATACAAGGGATTTATTTTATCGATGAATGTGTACAGTTTGAAGTTTTGTCAAAACTTTCTGATTTTTTAATTAAAAATAATATAAAACTAAATTGGATTGTTGAAACAAGATTTCAAAAGGAATTTTTAGATTTTAACAAAGTTGCCAAGCTAGCTCATAGTGGGATTAAGGAAATTTCTTTTGGATTGGAATGCTTAAGCCATAGTTTACTAAAGAAAATGAATAAACAAATAAATATTTTGCAAGCAAAAAAAATATTAAAAAATTGTTATCTAAATAATATAATCACTTCCGTTACATTAATGTACAACTATCCGTCAGAAACAAATTTTGACCTAAGAAAAACACTACACTTTCTAAAACACTTTAAGTATATAGATTGTTTTGGTCTTGCCGAGTTTAAGCTTGCACGAAACTCCATTCTTAGCAAAAAACTACATCTTGACAATTCGACAAATTTGGTTGTTATGTATAAAACTAAGGTATCATTAACAAAGCAAAATATGTTAAAAAAATTTTATAACAATAAACGGATTTCAAATTACATAAAAAAAAGAAACCAAGTTTTATATAGAACACAATACATGTATATACCTAAAAATTTAATTTCTCTTAACCGATAATTATAGAAACCCAATCTTCGCTTCCCTCATTTGAATTTAGATTAATACCTGTAAGACAACTTTTTATATTTTTAAATGCTTCTTGCAACAATTACTTAATACAAGATTTGCCCACATTTTGCCTTCAACATCAATTTATTTTAAAAAATCATTTGTATCTTTAAATTCATCTTTATTAAATCCCAAACTAAACAAAAAGTATCTTCTGATCCTTTAATAAAATAATACATATCAATTAATTTCATGAATAGATATGGATACAGTTTACAAAACATTTTGGGTTGTTGAAATGTTTTTTGTTTGATTAAAATACCATTTTGCTATAATATCTAAATGTAATCTACTTTTATTCAACTGTAAGCATGATGAAATTTTTGTATAGGAAAATACAACAATGAATGTCCCCCAAAAATTTGCTGTTAGCCAAACTTTGCGTAGTCCCGCCAGTAAATACGGCTTCGGTTAATTGGCAAAAAAATTATTTTTTGTTTATTAGCACTATATTATCTTTCTTAAAACTTCTTTCTTTTGTTCTTCCGTCAAATCAATTACTTTATATAATTTTATATAACTTAATAAAATATCTCGTTTTTCTTGTTGTGAAATTGTTAAAAAATCTGCAATGTTTTCTTGGTTGATTTTAGTTTTATTGTTTATTTCTCCTTGATGATAGCAAGAATCAACAAGTTTATGACATTTTTCCATATTGGTAAGGTCATAAGGTTTTATATTAAACTTAGCCAAAATATTTTCCAGTTCCATTCGCTTAAATTTATCGTGGAAATACATAGATAAATCTTTTGCTTTTAGTCCATCGCAATAATAGTCGTATATCGCATAAGCCAATTTGTTTACCCAACTTCTTATGCTTGCTAAATCCAAAACTACATTTTCATTATCACCAATTGATAGTGCTTCAATTGTTTTATCAATAACTACACAAATTTGTCTAATCATATAGTCAAAATACATATTACCACAATATTTGTAATAAACTTCTTTTGTTGTATTGTCAAAAAAACTATATTCTTCTTTTGAATTTGTCAAATTGATGTTTTCTCGTTGTAATTCTGCTATTTTCTCTTTTAAATCTACAACCTCTTTGTTTAATTTTTTAATTGTCTTTTTTTCTTTATTTTTTAGATTTTTCCTAATAGATAACGAATTTAAAATATTTTCTTTTGCAAAAATCGCTTCGTTATTTTTTAATATTTCTTCTTCATGCTTTGAGATAAGTTTATTCCTTTCATTCATTTCTGAATACAACTCATGCTCTTTAACATATTTTGGAATTTCAAAATCAGTTTTATAGTTTAAAACAATGGTATCGTCAAGAATATCTTTAATACTTTCTTTAAGTATGGAGTTTGGTATTATATAGTTTTGTAAACTAGACGATTGCCCATCGTATGCATAATTTAATAAACAATCAACTTTTATTGCGGCATCATAAACTTCTATGTTGGATTTTTCAAACTGATTATTATTTATAATCGCATGTATTGAATCTTTTTTTAATATATCATTGAGCAGTAACAATAATTGTTCATTTGCTTTGCACATTTGAATAAACGTTTCATCGTTAATTTTCTCATAACTTTTCATGTCTTTTATAAAATCTTTAAAACCCTCATTATAAAGAAAAGTATTTGATTTTTTAAAGTAAACAATATTAATAAAGTCACACAAACTTTCTTTTGTGCATGAGCGAATTATGGAATTGTTTTTCTTGTCATATTCAAGTAAATACGAATCAGTTAATGAAAATAAAGACTTTTCTTTATCATAATTAATAAATCCTATATTGTTATAGTGCTCTATAAATTCTTCTACAAAAGAATATTTAATATTAAAAATTTCACACATCTTCTGTTTTAAATCACTTAAATCATTTGCTTGGATTCCATATTTTAAGGCAAGTACTATGTATTTCTCATAAAATCTTAAATTTTCATACTTTAAAATTGGTGCATCTTTTATGTTAAGCAAATAAAGAGAAAGCGGAATTGATATCGCTTTACTATATTTAACTATCCCCATTTACTTGCCCTCCAACATTTTCTTAATTTTTTGTATTGCCTCATTTGCCGAATGACAGTCATTTGAATCAGAAAGTCTACTTAATTTTGGAAGTAACTCATCATTAACATATCTATGCTCTTTTTGTATAGGAGTTAAATTTGTTTGATATGTTTTCTTCACCATGCAGTTTTTTACTATTTCTTTTATGTTTCCAAATATAATAAGATGTTTCTTGGCACGAGAAAAGGCAACATTCATTCTGCGTACATCATCTAAAAATCCCAATTTCTCAGTTCTAACCAGACTTACAAGCACCAAATCAAATTCTTTCCCTTGAAATCTATCAAAAGTACCTATTTCAATTTTCAAGCTTTGTTTTGTAGGCTTTTTTAGTATTTTGTTAAGCTCTCGAACTTGTCCATTATAACCTGTAATTATACCAATAGTTTTGATATCAAGTTTATCATAATTTTGTGCTATATACTCAATAGTATCTTTAATATAATTGGCTTCAAAAACATTTCTATATGTTGGTCTTTCTCCAATAAAAACAATTTCCTCTTTCCCATAAATGTTTAAGCACAATACATCATTTGATTTTGTATTTTTCTCATCTATAAGTTCAAATCCATTATGAATTTTGTATATTGGACTTATCAAATCAAATATGCCTTTATTCATTCGATATTGTCTTTTCATAATGGCAACATTGTTGCAAATATTAAATGATGTTAATTGGTTTTTATAGTTGTTTTCAATAGCTTTTGTAAGTAAAAGACTAAAAGCTGATTTATTCAGTTCTTCCCAAAATTGTTTACAATCATCAAATATTTTTTTTGTGTCATCATCTAAATCTTTGTATCTATCGTAGACGGGGTCAAGTTGCATATAGTCGCCAATTAAAACTATGTTTTTAACAATGGGCAAACTTATTAATAAATCTTGCAAACTGCATTTGCTTGCCTCGTCTATAATAGCATAGTCAAAAGTCATATCCTTTCTATAAACTTGTGCCACTTGATTGGTTGTCATAGACAGTATTGAACCTTTATTCTCTCCTCCGACATTGAATTCTGCATCAAAAAGGTTACCACAACCATCAAAATATTTATTCAAATCTTCAATTTTGCAATTTGAAATATCTCGCAATTCTTTAATGTAATCAAATAATATACTATTATCTTTTACACTTGTTAATGACATTTGACATTTATTTAAAAATTGTATTTTGTTATTTAATTGATTTATTTCTGTACTTAAGTCATTTTGAAGTTTTTCACAGGCATCAAGGCTTTGTTTAAATGTTAAAAATTCTTCATTATTAGACAACAAGTCAATAGATTGGTTAAAAGTTTTTTCATTTATAGTTAAGTTAGATAATTCGTCTTCCAATTTCTTTAAACTTTCATAATAATTTTTTAAAAGTTCATTTTTCTCTTGTAATTTCTTTTTTTGTTGTAATATATCTTCTTGTAGGGACTTTTCATCATCAACTAATTCATCAATGTCATATTTTAACATCGCGACATTAGGTTCCATCATCATGATGTTGTGCTGCAAATTTTCCCTAATTGCAACTTGATTTTCTAAATTTTTCTCATTTTGCAAAATAGAATTATTTGTAGTTAAAATTTTTTGCTCTAAGTTTTCTTTTTGGATAGTTTGTTTTTGTATGCTGCCTTTTCTTCTGTTTATTCTTTTTAGTATTTCCCCTTTGTTTATATTGTTATCTATAATTGTGTTAAGAATTTCTTTTTTTGTGCTTAAAATATTATAAATAAAATTCAAAACTTTTTCTTTTGCCTTTAAATAATCCCAATATGAAACATTATTTACTTTAGACTTTATTTTGAAAACTGAAAGTATTTTTGAAGTTGCGTCGTATGAATAGTATTTATTCAAAATTTCTAAATCTTCCAAAATTTCACTTATAAAACTGCAATCTTTAAAGTTATTTGAAAGTAACTTTTTGGTTATTGCCATAAGAGATAAATTTTGATTGTTTAATATAGCCACAAGCGAAATGAAGTCATTGATTTTTTTTATGGCTTTTTCAAAATAATTGTTAGCGTTTTCGATGCAAATACAATGATAAAATTTGTCTTGTATTTCATTTCTTAAATTTTCAATGTTGATAGAATAGAGTTCTTCTATCTCTTTTTCTATTTTTAAACAATTTTCTTCAATATATTTTATATTATCTTTATTGAAATCAATGTTGTTTTGTAGTGTTGTTATCTCATCATTTAATTGAGAAATTTTCAAATCTACTTTATTTGTTTTGGCTTTAAATTTGTCTATATTTTTTACTAAATTGTCATACTCTTGTGTCTTTTGGTTAAATTCTGCCAAGGTTCCAGAAAGTTCATCATTTAGGTCAGATAAATTTTTGTTTAATACTTTTATTTCATCTTCTAATACTCTAATCTCTTCTTGCTTAGTTTCAATTTTTTCTTTATTTTGTATAATGTTTGTTTCTAAATCTTTTAATTGTTGGATTTTACAAAAAAAATCATATTGTTTGGTTTTTAGTTCGTCATAATGTTCGTTTATCTCTTTTAATTGATTGGCTTTTTTTAGTTGTAAGCTTTTTAACTCATCAAAATTCAAAATAGGATTGTCGTTTATCTTATATTTATTATAAACTTGTGATTTGACATAGTTTTGCTGATTTATTAATTTTTCAATTTTATAACTAGATGTTTGATTAAGATTTTTATATCTTTTAACAATAATTTCTTTGTCATCTTTTATTCTTTCAATAATATTGTCGCATGCGACATGAACATTTGAAGAAACTAAAATATTTTTGCCTCTATGAAAAAGTTCTTTTATTAATGCTATGATAAGCTCCGTTTTTCCCGTATCCGGTGGGCCTTGGATTAGCATAACATCAACATTATTGATATCCATGTCAAGCACTTTCTTCATGGCAATGGCCTGCTCTTTGTTTTGTTTAAAACGAGGATATTTATTAGTAATCTCATCAAGACTAGTGTCATTTACATTAAATTTATATTTAAATTCATCTATAGAATTATTACATATAGTTTCCACTAAATTTAAGTTTTCTACATTTTCGGAACTTATTCTTGATAAAGCACGCAAAATACGTTTTAATCTTGTTATTTCACCTTTTAAATCTTCAGTAATATACAATTTTTCAGTTTTGTCATTTTTTATCACCCATTCAATTTCATTTCTATCTTGTTCCTCCAAATCGCAAAGTTCATAAATTGTGGTTTTTTCATCTAAATTGATGTGCAAATCAATTAATTTTTTTCTATATAAACTGTTTTCATTTTTAACATAACAATTTTGAAGATTAATATGTAATTCTTTGTTTTCGCCCTTGATTGTGTATTTTAAAACTACTTCTTTTATATATGAGAATTTACCATATACAGGGAGAAGTAACGATTTATCATCTACGGCGGTATCATTAAATGAAGAATAATTTTCTTTCATCAAATCAAGATTTATTTCAAAGCGAGTTTCCTCTTTGCTTTCAAGTTTAATTAAGAGCATATTAAAATAATCATGGTATTTTTCAAGTTTATCAATATTTGATTGACTGCTAAAATCAGCGTATAGTACACAAAAATCATCTTTGTTGTTCTTCATTGAAGTTATATCATCATAGCCTTTTAAATATCTGTCACTTTCGCAACATCTTTTACTTAACTTGCAAGAAATATACTTATTTTTAAAATTTTCATCGTTAAAACGTATAAAAATAGTATTTGCATAAACTTCATCAAAATTTAAATCTTGTTCATCTATTATTTCAAAAGGCACTGGAGCATTTGGATTACTGCCAGTTTCAAAATAAGAAAAATATATTATGTCATTAACACTAAATTGTATGGATTTAGGAATACCATTTTTGCCAGGTACCATTTCTTTATTATAGAGCAAGGCTTCATAAATACGTTTAAACAAATAATTGCTAAACTTCGTGTTTTCGTCTACTTCAACCTTTTTCCCACTGCAATAAAATAGCATTAGTCCTCCAATAAAGATAATTTAATTAATGGTATAATATCATATCTTTTATATTTTCACAAATATTTGACTTCAATACAAATTATGTATTAAGAGTTTGTTCTTTATCTAATGTTGCCTAAATAGTTTAACTAAAGTGAATTGAAATATCTAAATACATGTTTTTTTTATTTCGGCGTTATCAAAAGTTGAATAGTTTTTTATCTCGTTTTGTTCTAAAGATAATCTCTCACCAATTTTTTCAATATAACTTGCAATTATTCCATGAGTTACAACTAATATGTTCTTATCTTTATAGTTTTCTCTTAAATAGTTTATAAAATCGATTGTCCTTTCGTAAATTTCCTCATAAGTTTCAATTCCGCTATCTTTTTTAAACTGATTTATTTCAAATTTTTGTTCATCAGTGAGTTTTCCCTTTTTTTGACCAGTGAATATTCCCTGATTCACTTCTATTATTCTTTTGTCACGAATAATTTTTGCGTTATGGTATTTATTCATGATATTTGCAGTTTGCAGGGTACGCATAAGCGGTGAAGCAAAAATAAAATCAATTTTTAATCTTTTGTATTCAATTGCTTGTTGTTCAACTTGCAATTTTCCAAATTTACTTAATCTATTTTGTGACCTGCCCTGACAAATATGCTTTTCGTTCCACACAGTCCTTCCATGTCTCATTACATAAATTTCCATAAATACCCCTTTCTTTTGTCCACATAATAAAAACAATTCTAAATAAACAATTACAATATTGATATTATAAAAAAATATGACCAAAAGGTCAAACAATCATAATTTTTATTTGTTCCTTTAAGCCATACTTATGGACGGTTGAATTTATATTCGATCGTTTTTTTGTTTAATTTATTTTTACAATTTAAAATCAACAACGACATCATCATTGCCCAAACATTGTTTAAGATTGGTGACATCTTTTATCTTTCCAACTTTTGAATATGAATAGGTTGTTGAAAAAGTTTCATAAAATATTACCAAACAATTATTCCCCCATAACATGATATCGCCAGCATAAATTGTTTGTGGTTTATACGTGTTTGGTGGCAATTCTGTGTTTAGATAGCAATATTTTTCATTGTCATTAAGTTCATTCATATTAAAAGTTTGTGGCAACATATTGTGAAAAGCGTTTGCAGTGCTATTATTTTCCAAAACTGCTTCAAAAATAACACCGTTTATATCAATTTTCATAATCTCCCCTTCATTTGCGTCAGTATTTTCATCATTGTTTGAACTTCCTATTTCTGTGTCTGGTGTTGTATCTAACTTTTTATTATCGCATGCACCCATACCAAAAATACAACAAATTGCACACAAAACAACACCAAAAAGCCTAAAATATTTCATTTTTTGCCAATTCCGCTATTTTTAAATCAAAACTCTTAATGGTTTTCATTTGCTCGTGCGTATTCATTTATAAGTTTTTTTATTTCAGAAAATGACTTTTCGTCGTAAACATATGGTTTCCTTGGTTTGACAAAATTTTTTGAACCTCTTTCCTCATCTTTGTATCTTGGGATTAATTGAACGTGATAATGATTCATTGGACCATCACTCATTGTGCACAAATAAACTCTTTCACAGTCATAAACTTTTTTTAGTATAATCATAAACTGCTTTGCAAATCTTATGATTTTTTCATTTATGGCATCTGGGGCTTCGCTCATATCATGATAGTGTGTTTGAGTTGATATCATCATATGCCCTACTGCTCTTGGATTTCCAACAAATAAACATTCTATGTCTTTATCTTCATAAAGTTTCAATTTTGAATCATCACCAAATATTGCACCGTTGTATTTTCGGTTTAGACAAGTTGGACATACTCCTAAATCCGTCAATTGTTTTGCAGATAGTTTTAATAACTCTTTTTCTTCCATTTTTTCCTTCCTTTTTATAAAATTTTTTAATTATATTTCATAATTGTGCAATTTTTTAAATTTTTCTTGCCAATACCCATCTAAAAAGTTAGGGCTTAACTTTTCAAATTTTTGTGCCAAATATTTTAAAACAATTACATTTAAAATAAAACTTCTATGCCCATTATGCAAAAAATATAAAAATTCAAATTTTCTTTGTTCAAGTGTCATGTCTTTTAGCGATTTTGGTGCAATAATATCATTGACAATATTAATAAAACTTTCATCTTCAATTAAATATTTACAAATAAAATCATATAATTTATCTTGATTAAACACATCTAGGTAGTTATTATATATATCAAAAATATTGTCTTTTTTGCTATCCATACACTTAAATCCCTTCTATCTTTTTTAGTTTAATAAAATGTAAACTACTTTGCAAGCGTTTTTAATGTATTAATTACACAAAACTTTTATGAATAACACAACTCAACAAGATATATTTACTAATAGTGTTGAATTTGTTTTTATAAAGTTGTATACTTTTAGCGCTAAATTTTATAGGAGTTTCAAATGAAAAAATATTTTATTTTAGTGATGCTAACAATGATGATGTTTTGTATAACATCAATTAACTATATACAACACCCTATTAGTGCAGATGCCGATATCCAATTTGAAATAGAGTACACAACCACATCAAGTGAGTACTTGCAAAGCGATTATTTAAACGCATACGCAATAACAACAAACACTCAAAACACTGAGTATATTACAAACTATTCAAACAACGGCGGAAATTATCCTGGGAATGTACTATCAAGAGCGTTTGACTTGAATTTTAATACATTTTGGGAAACAAACAAAGTAAACAGTGACAGTTACAAAAACTATGTTTTAATTGAATTTAATACACAAGTTGAAGTCGACAGACTCATATTCGCCACAAGAAGAGATGACAAATTAAAGGGTTTCCCTTTGACTGCAACTTTTTATATCTCAGATGATGGCATCTCTTTTCAAAAAATCGGCGAAGGGGTTTCCCCACTTAGTACCAATGTACTAATATATAATTTTGATAAAGCATACTCATTCAAATACTTTAAATTTGAATACACAAATGTAAATAGTAATTTGACACAACACTGCTCTGCTAGTGAATTCATATTCTTTAAGCCAGAACAAGACATTTTACAAACTGCTAGAAATTTGTTCACAGATTACAAAAAAAGCGTTATTATTTCAGATTTTAATTCATTGTCTGCTATAAACAAACTTGAACAAGACATAAACGAACTTAGTTTTGTGCCAAGCATAGTTTTAAGCGACATTCAAAGGGCAAAAAACATCTTAAACGGCAATTTGACTTTTGATACAAGATATAGGGAATTTTCAACAAACAAAGACACAAAAGGAAAATATATAAAGCAAGTTGGAAATGTATGGGACTACGCAAGGTATGACCTAGACATGACTTGGCAAGGAACAAACAGGCAAATAACAGGAATTTATGCTAAACCCAATGAAACAATAACTATTTATGTTGATGCAAAGTCAACTGATCCATTGCCACAAATAGTGTTTACACAGCACCAAGGTTATTGGAGTCAATGGAAGAGCGGAAATTATACACTACAAATCGGTGAAAATGTTTTAACAACACCCAACCTTTATAATTCTTCTTGGTCAATTAAAACTTTGGCTGGCGGACCTATTTACATAATCAATCCATACAAAACCACCGAGCAAAGTGAAGATGTGAAAATTTATATTGAAGGTGGTACGGTTTTCCCTGTGTATTACATGGGACAAGATGAGATAAGATATGAGAAAAATTTAAGAGATTATGTTGAACTTTTAAACGCACAACCAGAAAATTATTTGAATTTAACAGAGATAGTTTCAAACAAAGTAATTCTCACCGTTCAAGCATCAAGGGCGTATGATTACTACATAACTCAAAGTTACAGCGTGGCTAAAGTTTGCGAAAATTGGGATACATATCTTAAAAGTTTGTACATTTTTGAAGGCGTAAATTTTGACAAAAATTCATCAAGTTATGATGAAAGAGCAGAGTATCTTAATGTTAATGTGAGAATAATGCAACCATATGCTGCCGCATACGCATACACAGAGCACATTGGTATTCAGACAAATAACTGGCAAGACACTGCACTGGCTGGCGAGAACTTTGGCTGGGGAATGACACACGAAATTGGGCACATGATGGACATTGGCGAACGCGTTGTGTCAGAAACAACAAACAACATGGTATCTAACTTCAACAAGTCAGCAAACGAAAAAACAGGTTCAAGAGAAAATCATTCAACTATCACTAACCTCATGGCACCAGACGATGTCAATCCAGCAGATGTTTGGCAAAAAAATCAAGGTAATGCAGCAATATGGTGGAACATTGAAAGTGTTTTTCCTGGATATTGGGGCAAACTTGAAAATATGTATCGCACCGCAACGGCTAGTGGGATGAACAAAGTTGAAAAGCAAGTTTATTTTAGCAGTATTGTTACAGGTATTGACTTATCGTACTACTTTGAAAGATATGGATATGCACTTGGCGGAACGATGTTTGTTGAAAATTCTGCAAGTGATGCTTTTAAATCTGCAATGCAAAAACTACATGACGAAGGTACAATAGTTAACAATCAATTAAAGTTGTGGTATATAGACAACATGACATACACTTACCTACTTGAACATGGTGACAAACTTTCCATATATGACGATTCAATGAAAATAAATATAATTTCTGTTGAAAAAACAAGTAACGGTTATAGCATACTCATGCCTTACCAAAAAGACAAAATCGGACACCTTGGCTATGAAATACTTGAAGGAAACGACACAGACGGATACAAAGTAATCGCCTTCACAAATTCAAACTATTACACAGACACAAAAACATACCAAGACGGCTACACACCAAATTACAAAATTAGAGCGTTTGACAGAAGACTAAATTGCACCGCATACAGCGATACATTCGCCAACACAGAAAGTACAGTTTGCCGAATTGAAGATACATATTTCACAAGGCTTAAAGACGCAATAAAAAATGCAAGTGCTGGTGACACAATATATCTATTAAAAGATATTAAAGAAAATAATATCATCATAGACAAAAATGTTACCATAAAAATAGATTCAAGTGTTACAAAAGATATAACTTTCTACAAAACAACTTCTTCAAACATCTTTACAGTAAATTCGGCAGTGAATTTCGACGTTGAAGGAAATAGCACAAATAAAATTGTTTTTGAAGGCAATTATGCAAGTCTTGGCGAAAGAGCCATTGTTTCAAACGGCAACTTGACGACAAAAAATGTGATTTTTCAAAACTTCAATTCAAACACTTCTGCTGGCGGCGTGATATACGTTGCAAGTGGAACAGCAACATTTGAAAATACAGAGTTTTTGAACAACAAAGCAAATGACAATGGTGGTGCAATAACCACATCGACAACTGCTTCGCTTGTGATAAACTCGTGCACTTTTGAAAATAACTCAGTAAGTGGCAACGGCGGAGCACTTGAATTAAAGTGCAAAACAATTGTTACAAATTCACTTTTTATTTCAAACAAGGCATCAAGTGCCGGAGCGTTTATCAACAACTCAAACTCTTGCTCGTTCACAAACTGTGAATTTTCTCAAAATAGTGCAAGTGGTTTTGGTGGCGTATGTTTTGCATATGGCACAGTGCAATTTGAAAATTGCAATTTCACATCAAATAGTGCCAAATATGGCGGAGTTGTCTATGGTCAAAGTTCTTCAAAGACAACTTTTACAAATTGTACCCTAACCAAAAATTCAGCATCAGTTGAAGGTGCAACTGTTTATACAAATCAGTACAGCACAATAACACTAAATAGCTCAGACATATACTCAAACAAATCAAATAAAGGCGATGTACTTTATCTAAATAACGGCACAATAATTTTAAATGTTGCAGACAACAAAATTGAAGGTGAAATGTATATAAATGGTTCAAATACATTGAAATTAAATGGCAATTTGACCAACATAAATGCGACAATATATACAGACAAAGGATTTGATAAAACTATTATAACTAACAACATAGTTATGTCAGAAGATTTTAAAAATCACATAAAAATTTCGCCAAAAATGTCTTCTAAATATGATTTATATCTCTCTGAAAATCAAAAAGAAATAAAACTAAAAAAAGCAACTTATCAAATCGGAATCACGATTGCCGACCAAACAACAATGATTGACCAGCAGTTTAGTTATGGTGACACATATACATTACCTACTGCCAATGTTTCAAATAAATATGAGTTTGTTTCATGGCAATATGCCAACGCGACATATAACCCTGGCGATACAATAACAATAACTCAAAATACGAATATTGTTGCAGTGCTATATCAACTTTTGTTTAATTTAAAAATAAATATAAATGGTGAAATATTTACATCAAAAGACTCTTATTCAGATGGTGACAAAATATCGCTTAACTTGTTAGACGCAAATAAAAATAAAATACTGGGCTGGTATTATGCCGGAGATACATACGAACCAAATGAAACTATTGTTTTTGATAAATACTATACAGAAATTACTGCTATTGTTGATGAAAATGAGTCTCGGCCACAAAATCAAATAATATTTTATGCAGTTGTTTTTGGTGCAATATTTATTTTAATTGTAATTATAATAATATTTATTTTAATTTTGAAAAAACGCAATAAAAAGCGCTCTTTATAATTAAAGAGTGTTCAGACTGTCGAAAAACTGCGTGACCGAAAAATTTTGCAAAATTTTTCTTGCTTTGTTTACTGCAAAACGCCCAAAAACAGTCATTTAGGTAACTAAACTCCTGCTTTTGGACATTTTGCGAGCCTCGCCTCACTTGCTTTTCGGCAGTCTGATTTGTTTGTCTACACGCTGAAACACTCTTTATAATTAAAGAGTGTTTTTTTTTAGTGCCTATATTTTTGACTATCAAAAGTTGTCTTTACCATTGTTTTTTTAAAATTTAATATAAATACATTAAAAAAGTTTTTGTAAACTTAGTATTAATTTTAGTTAACGCCAAATCTCAGATTTGAACCATTGCTCTTGAAATTCTGTCAAAGCCCTTATTTGCTCATCTGAATAGTTTTTGCCTTCTGGTGCAACCACCAATTTGTCATCATTGTCGTTTGTTCTGTGAATAATGGCAATAACTTTGCCCTCAAATGTATCAAGTGGCTCAAATACACCCAAAACATAGGCATCAAGTTCCTCGCCATCTCCCGACACAGTGTTTGGAATGTAACCATAGTTTACTGGATACACAAATCCATGCTTTGGATGTTTTGTCCCCATTGGTCTGTCCATTTTAACAGTCACTGTTTTTCCTAAATATTCTTTACTCATATTTCCTCCTATACCAAATTTAAAAAATACTTTTGTTCAACCCTTATGTTTAATATAAAATTTTCACAAAAATAAAAAATAAATTGCATATTATTAAAGTTTTGTTATCTCGTCAAAAACACGCCCCACGTCATCGTCTTTGCCCTCTAACGCCACCACTTTCATACTAGGCACTTTATAATCATCAATTTCAAATTTCACACTTCCCTTTTTGTAAACATATCTAGTTCTGAAATTGTCTGCAGACTGCTCGAAGTTTAACGTGTTAAGCATTGATAAAATAATAGGAATTTGCTGTCTTGTTATTTCAAGTTCTTTTGACTCTTGTGATATTTGCAAACTGTCCGTATGCGTTGAAAAGTTTTTAAAGTCTAGGTATATTTTCTCTTGGTCACCATGCTTTTCGGTGGTTATACGTGATATTATCTTCCTATCATTTTTATTTTCAAAAACTTTTCTATTTTGCTCAGTTACTGCAACTTTTTTATAACCATTTTTTTCGCAATATTCTATGTATGGTTGTATATCGTCAACCTTTATACCTTTTTCATACTCTTTCATTTTATCTCCCATTTTTTTAAATATGGAAATTGAAAAACTAAATGTATAATAACATATAAAATTAAAATTAAAAAGTAAAAAAAAGTTTTTTAACAAAAATATGTATGTATTCATAAATTATAATATGTTTTTGCATACCTCCCGGAAAGGCACGACTCACAAAACAAAACTAGATGCCGACCTTGCCGGAGATTAAACAAAAAAACAGAGAAAATAGTAGTTTAGTTACCTAAACTACTTTTTTGCATTCAATAACAATGAAACAAAATTTTTACTTAAATTTTTATAGCGTAGCAAAGACAGTTTAAAAACTATCTTTGGTCACTTATGTTTGCGTTACTGTTATTTTCTTGTAATTCGGTTATTGAATTGTAAGGCACTCCACTAGTTGTGCCACTTAAAAGCGCAATATCAACGGCGTTGGTTGGCTCTCCCCAAGAATTGCCAGAGAATTGAAAAAGTGCACCATCAACAACCCAGCCTCTTGTGTTATAAACAACATTGTGCGTGACATATCCAGTAGATGAAGGATTTAGATATCCACTTTGCCTTAAAGAGTAAAAGATGTTCCCATCAATCCAGTTATTCAAAGTACCACCCTGTGTGACAATTCCCCTATTTGTTACCCATGTGTCCGAACTGCCTTGTTGAGATGGTCCGTATATAATGTTATCACGTATAACATTATTATTACCACCCACTTGAATAAACTCAACAGGATATGCTACATCGCTTGTGATAGTGAAGCCCTTTATCGTGTTACCACTCCCAGAAATTAAAAATGGAACAGTATTCGCCGTCAAAAGAATCATAGCGTTTGGCTTACCTTCAAGCGTGATATTGTTTTTTGAAATATTAGTAGTTGTGTCAATTGGATATGTTCCATCATAAACATGAATTGTTCCATTATTGGCAACTAAATCCAACGCCTCTTCTATTGAAGGTAACGGACTAGACTGAGTTCCAATACCTCCGATTGTATTGCTTCTTACATACAAATCATAAGGATTTACAACATTGTTGCCCGCAGGCCCGGTCGCCCCTGTTGGCCCTGTTGCTCCAATAATTCCCTGCGCTCCCGTTGGTCCAGTCGCTCCTGTTGGCCCTGTTGCACCTGTAGCACCAGTTGGACCTGTTGGCCCTATTATTCCACTACTTGGTCCAGTTGGTCCAATAGGTCCTGTCGCACCTGTTGGTCCGGTTGCACCTGTTGGTCCTGTTGACCCTGTTGACCCTGTTGACCCTGTTATTCCATTAGGTCCAGTCGGCCCAGTGGGGCCTGTTGGTCCAGTTGGACCAGTTGTACCTACTCCACTTGATGACTGATGTATGTGTTTAATTATATATTTGCAGCAACATTTGTTCTTATTGCAAAAAAGGTTATCACAAAAACAATTTCTGTTCATTTTCCCTCCTTTAATTTGTCGACAACGAGTTGCCATCATATTAATATATTTAATAAAGGAGTATATTTGTTACATATGTAAAATCTATCTTATAATATATTTGAAAAAAATTGTTGTACTATTAAAATTAATGTATAACTTTTATTTTAAAAATAACTACTCCATATTTGTCTTCGTCTTCACGCTTGTAGATGTTTCTGTATGTGGCTACCATTTCATCTTTTGTTGTCTTTATCAAATTTAGACAACTCTACCAAATATTCAAACAGCATTTTTCGTAAATTTTCAATTTCACATAGTGGAACAATTTGTAATGTTTTCATATTCAATTTATAATATATCAAAAAATACAAAAAAATCAAACTATGTCACAATAAATTATTTTTTTATAAATAATAATTATTTTCGCTAAAATAAAAATAATAAATTTTTTGTAAATTTTAAAAAAATTTTATATATTTTTTTATTATTTTATGTTTTATCAAATAAAAAATTTATTAATTACAAAAAATACACACTTCAAATAAATTTAAAATACAAAAAAAAGAGAGTTTTTTCTCTCTTTTTTTTAATCTGCTTGGTATAGCCGATACGCTAATAGAATGACACTTTGCTAAATTTGCAAAAACTTGGAATGCTGACAGTGTTCCACTGATTTTTAGCGATTTTTGACATATAAAAGTTATTGACTTTTCTCATTCGTGAATAAGCGGACTGTAAACTATCAAAAATAGTTCCTTTTGACTTCTTCGCGAATTGTGTTTTTGAATACAACAAGACTTTCTTTTTTGAAATTTGTGATTTTACAAAAACTGACAAAATCATAAAAATTAAAAACAAACCTTCAATCCCATCTTCAAAAGCACTGGCATATGCCATAACCATTATGTCATAGACCACTAAAAGCAAATTTGGTAAAACATACATTAATCTAATTGATTTAACATCATCAACATATAATGCAAACGTGTACCAAATATAGCTTGCAAGAGGAATGATATCCCAAGCACTACTCCATGTAAGTATACCTGCTATTAAAAACATAACAATGAACACAAATGCTATGCTCTTTGGCAGTTTTTTGTTTTTCTTTTCATAATAGTAAACAAAAACAAATTGCAAACATGATAATAACGCTATTGCCCCTGCACTCCAAGAACTCACAAACAAAAATGATATTCCATACATTGTATCGCCAAACAGTCCTAAAAGCAAAAAGCCCTTTTTACTTTTTACCACATAGGATAAGCACAAAATCAAAGTCGCTATTCCGCCAAAAACTTGAGCAAAAATAAAATAGACGTTTGACATAAAAATATGAAAATATAACCTCTGTTCGCCACAAATATATTGCCTCATTCTCATAGACTGACTTATAACACTTATTGCGTCCGCCAATGACCTTTTTAATTACAAGCCCCACTTGTTAAATGAGAATTTGTGACTTAGATTTCTTGCAAAGCAAGATAGATCAAGACAATCGTGACATTGCTCTAGCCGTTTTTAAGGTTAAAACGGCATGTTAAGTTAACAGTCCTTACGAGCAACATAAAATCTACGCCTGATCATAATATATTATACACCACACTAAATAAATTTGCAATAGACAAATGCCTGTTTTGTGTTCAATAATGATTTATGGCTATTTTCAGACTTGTTAATGATGATTTTAAGTCGAAATATTAACATTAATAAAAAATAAGTTGCTTTATTGTGAATAAACATATATAATATATAGTGTGTTCTATGGGCAATTAACTCAGTTGGTAGAGTGCCACTTTCACGTAGTGGAAGTCAGGAGTTCGAGCCTCTTATTGCCCACCATTAAAAAATTTGTGACTAGTTTTGTGCTAGCCACTTTTTTATATTTATTTTTTGATGTTTTTTGTTCTTTTGTAATAAATGAAATATTTAAAATATATTTAATTTTCTAAAGCCCACTTTATTCCATCAACTGTTCTATTTACAGTGTTTGTAAAGTGATTTCCCTTGTTTAAAACAAATATCGTTTTTATGTTATTGTTTTTAAAATAATTATATACTTTCTCAGTATTTTCAAAAACAGATTTTAAATATTTGTTTTTTGTATTATTTTCTTTGTCGCCAAGAGAAAAGTATATGCACTTAGGGATTTTTAACATTTGATTATTAAAAACATATTCGCAAAAATTGGGACACCAAAGCGATCCTGACGCTGAAACAAATTTGTCAAAAATTTTTGTCTTGAATATGCAATACACAGCAAAAAGTCCGGCGAGTGAATATCCAGCCAGTATGTTATATGCAGCTTTATTCTTAATCAAATTGTTTACGGTAGGAATAATTTCTTCAACTAAAATTTTCAAAAACTCATCTGCCAAGCCCTTGCTTTGTGTGTCATTTTTATAAATAGGAGGTATAGGCCAAGGCGTTAGATAATCATTCCAATCAAAGTTTGAAATAACCACCAAAATAAAATGTTTGCACCCCTCCTTTTTGCACTCATTCCAAATCTTTTCACCCTCATCTATTACCATAGGAAGATATACGACCGGTACATCTTTAAGATCACTACCATAAACAGAAAACTTGATTTTTTTACTTGTCTCAAAATGACTTATCATGAATTCCCTTAAACATATTTTTTTATTTGCTGATTGAATATTTCGTTTTGTTTGCTTGTTTCACCAAAAGTGATGAGAATAGTGCCATCATCTTGCTTTTGCGCATAACCCCCAATATACAAAGACAAATCTTCATCTTTTTGTGACAATTTTTCAACATCTGACAATTTATAAATATCAACAATGCTACGAACTTCAAGACACTCACGCCTATAAAATGCACTACCTGCGTAATCATATTCAACATATAAATTACATATGTCGTGGACATCAAAACCTTTTTTGCCACATAAACGCCTTTCAATCTGCTTATTGCCTTTTTCACCAAGTGCAAGTTTATCTTGCAGTGAACAATCTCGAAAATAGTTGTATTCTTTATCTAATTTTATTTTCAAAAATCCACCCGTAACAACTCGAATATAGTCTCCTGAGCCCCAGCATAAAGTTTCACTAAACTTCAAATTCATATCAACTATTTCTTCTTTTTTTATCGTTATAGATTCGCAATTTTCAAAATCTAAATTGATAGTTTCCACAATTGACTTTGTTACTTGTGGCAAAGAAATGGTATGAAAGTTGCTATCACAACTTTTGTTTTTGCAAGGTAAAAATTTCAACAATAAATATTCGCCGTCAATAGTATTTTCAGTTCTGCAATAAAGAGTGAAATGCCAATTACTTTTATCATATATCTTGACGCAAACTATTTCATCATTTTTTACACACAATCTGTCTTTTATATAGGAAATTCTATCTTTTTTGTAAGCACACAAATCACATAAGTATGGATTGTCATAAATACCATTTGGCTTTTTTTCTATTTTTAGTCTGATATTCCCACTTTCAACAACACAACTGAAACTGTTCCAATAATCTATTCCCATAACAAGTTCATCATATAAATTTACTGAAAAATCAACAATTTCTTTTTTTGAAATTGATAAAAAGTCGCCATTGTCAAAAAAAATCTCCATGTGGTCAATTTTATTTTTAGAAAAAATTTTTTTCCTAACTTTATATTCCATGTTTACCTCAACTTTTTTGTATAATTTTAAAATAACATATTTTTTTATTGTATCAAAATAATTTAACTTAAAAAAACACAGATTTTATTCTGTGTTTTGTATAAATAAATTTTCACTTGTCTTGCATAAGCTTTTTTACTATAGGTCTATCAGCAGGAGCCCAATCCAAAGTGTCAAGTTTGTCTTTTTCAAGCCATTTATAATCTTTATGCACATTAAGTTTAAAATTCAAATCCTGTGTCTTGCAACTATAACAATACATTGTTATTACAAAATCAGGATACTCATAAGTCACATCACAAAAATGGTCACCAACTTGAACTTCCAATTCCATTTCTTCTCGTAGTTCCCTTTCAAGTGCTTGTTCTTTTGTTTCGCCTGGTTCAATCTTTCCACCAGGAAATTCCCACTTATATGACACATAATCATATTTGCCCTTATCTCTTTCCATGCATAATATTTTTCCATCATTTTCAATTATTCCTGCCACAACTTGAATTTGTTTCATTTTTCTTCCTCATTTATATAAATTTTCCATGATTTTAAAATTTTTGATTTGCAATAATCAATGGTATTTCAAATGATTCCATGTTTATGGATTTAGTTAAGTCAGTTATGTAGATGTAATATACAAAGTCAATCCCTGGATTTTCTAAATCACTTGAATTAATAGGTTCATCATAATTATTATTATTAATTTCATAAATGCTATAAGTTGCATCATTAGGAATACCAAAATTATCGTTACTACCCAAACTTACAAAAACATTACTTTCATTTATTGTTTTTATATTTATCGTTATTCTCCAAGCATATGCTTTATTAAAATCAATTTCAACATCTAAAGTTGGTGTGTCTATTTCTCCTGGCTTTACTATATTGTTGTCTGAATAAGATGAGTATTTCCCATCTTGACTTGTATCATCAGTAAAACTAGTCATTATTAATTGCATTGGATTTTGTATAATGGTATTTTGTGAGATATATGCAACTTTGGTTGATATTGTAACCAAGACATCTCTAACTTCATATGACACACTACCATTAATACTGTAAGTTAGTTGAGATGCACTATATACTCCAAATACAAACATGCTTATCGTCATACATAATGATGCAATAGTAAAAAATAACCTAGCTCTCTTTTTCATTGGTGTAACTCCGTATTGTACGAATAGAATTTTATCAAATACGACATTGAATCGTCAAATATTTTGACGTTTTTTGTTTGATTTTCTCCGTTTTTTTGTTTAAATAATTGTTGATAAAGAAAAATCCACATATTTAAAATGTGGATTTCTATTCAATAAAATTTTTGTTTATATCTAGTTTTTTCGCACTAATGAACAAAAAGTAGGGCCTGTCATTTTGATATGCGTATTTTGGTTCTTTTTTTATTGCATCTTCATCTGCGTAACTATCAATAACATTCGTGACAACAAAGCCATGACGAATAAGTGTGTTTAAAATACAACTAAAATTTCTATGATATTTAATGACTTCTTTATCATTCCACTTAACAAAACGCTTGCCTATGTTGTTGTAATCACTTAAAAGGTAATATCTTTTACCTTTTATAACAATTTTTTTGTCAATCTCGCCACCTTTTGGAGATTTGAAAGCAGTTGCCACTGGATGTTCTTGCGAAAAAACAAGTTCTCCGCCATTTTTAAGTAAGTTTGCTATGTCTCCTATTAGTTTATCAAAATCTTCGACATAATGGAAAGCAAGCGAACTAGTTATCAAATCAAATTTATCATCAAGTTTACTTATATTTTCCATGGGTAAATTAAGGTAAGTTATTCCATCGTCATAACTCTTGGCTTTGCTTAACATATTTTTGGAACAATCTATTCCCATAACAAAACTTGCACCACTTGACAAAGCAAATCTGCAAAAGTCACCACTTCCACATCCCAAATCCAAAATTCGTTTATCAGAAAGAGATGGAATTATTGAAAGGAAAATGGGCTTTTCAATCAAATTGTTTGCGTTAATTTCTTTTCCACGCATATTTTCATATTCAGTGAAAAAATGTTCGTTATCATATATATTTTGCATATTGATATTATAACATATTTTGCACACTTTTCAAACTAAAATAGTGTTTAGCAATAAGATAACAATAAAACACAAATCATAATTTCACTTTCAACCACCATAAAACGCAAAATTGCGAGGCGTAGACGAGGCTCAGCAAATTAAAGTCCATTTTAAAACAAAGTTGGAGAAAAACACAAAGCAGAATGTCACGAGCGTACACGAGTGTGCTTTGCACTCGATTGTACGCAAGGGCAAAATTATTTAAAAAATAAATTGTATGTAACAACTAAAAACGCAAAATTGCGAGGCGTAGACGAGGCTCGACAAATTAAAGTCCATTTTAAAACAAAGTTGGAGAAAAACACAAAGCAGAATGTCACGAGCGTACATGAGTGTGCTTTGCACTCGATTGTACGCAAGGGGCATTGTGCAAAGTGTTTTTCCCAAATTTGTTTTAAAATAGTTTGGCGACAAGTATCGTCATATCATCCACCGCCACTCCATGATTATTTTCAAGCGCTTTGTCCATTATAGCATCAGCTAATTCTTGTGGATTTAGTGTTTTTGTATTGTTCACAAAATCGGTATATTCTTCATCAGAAGCAAAACTATCCGCCACACCATCAGTTGCAAGCACAATCATATCTCCCGCACTAACTATAGTGGACTTTATTGTTGGAGAAAGTGTTGAGATTATCCCAAGTGGCAAACTTTCACACTCAACTGTTGATATGGTGTCGTTATGTTTTATAAAGCCAAGTGTTGCACCAAGTTTTACAAAGTCGACGCTTCCATTGTTTAGATCAATTATGCTCATATCAAGACAAGAGAATGTATCTTCACCACCAAGCGACAAAAACTTATTTACACAAGATAAAATTATGTCACTTTGAAAACCTGCTTTATAAAAGTTTTCAACAAGTGAAATTGCTGTGGTGCTTGTCCTTTGCGCTTTTTCTCCACTGCCCATTCCATCACAAAGCGCCATTAAAATTTTTCCGTCTTCTATTCTGATAAGCGAATAGGTGTCACCACTTTTTGTTGAAGATGATTTTGTGCAGGCGCTTGTGCCGAATATGACATCATATTTTGGTGCGTTTTTAAGCGTTAGTATTTGCCAACCGGCATGTGGACTTGTTTGGTCACTTTCAACTATCATTTTGCTTTTTGTTATTTTGGAAACTATGCTTGGAATTTTACTTTTTAAGGTATCTTCTTTTTTGACTTCTAAGGTGCAAGAAACAACATTTTCGTTTTTGTGATATACGATAACATCACTGCAAACAACATCGTTGTATAAAAGTTCATCACTTATTTTTTTCTCCATACCATCATCAAAATCAACTGTCTTTTTAGTTTCGTCTGCAAGACGATGGAGAACATCACTGACGCCATAAAGTTGCTCGCTTATCAGTACTTTTGAAGCATCAATATTTCCAACAAGTGTTGCATAACTTTTATATTGTGATATAAGATCATTTATAACATACACCAGTTGATTGACTTTGAAGCACCTGCCGGTGAGAGTTGTTGGAATGTCAATGAGCGTCACTCTGCCATTTGCAAAAGCCTTGTCTATGAGCATGCAAAGAGTTTTTTCTGTTTCTTCGCTATAAAGTTTGTGGCATCTGTTTTTTTCTGGACAATCTACGCATAATTTGCCTTTAAGTTCAGTTAGCATGAGTGCTTTCAATTCGTCTTCACTCGCCCTACCTTTCACCATGCTACGAAAAACTTTGTCCATTTCATAAAAAACTTGTGAAAGTTTCAAAAGTCGTGAATGAATGGCGTTTTGTGTGCGATTGATTACGCTTTCCATACTTCTTGAAGCAAAACTAGCGTTGTACTGCTCACTGAGTTTTTGATAGTACTTCTTTGGTATGACCATTGTGAAAAGTGCGGTAATTAAGCATGGTAAAAACACAATAAGCGACGTCGAATAATAAAAATTAAAGTAGTACACATTCATACACTCAACCACGAGCATGCCAAGTACCGAAAAAATTCTATGTTTGCCACGAAAACAAGACAAGACTATGTAAGTCACAAGCATGGGAGCAACCAAATATGGATTATTGTCATAAAGCAGTGTGCCAAGACTCAAAAGTGTAACTATGAATCCACCTTCTGTAAGTGGTAATATTAAACTTGAAAATATGGCGGATATTAAAATAAAAAGTTTTGCAAAGTCAAAGCCATAAATTTCAACACTTCTAAGAGCACATGATATTGAAAGCAAGAACACACCAAGGCAAATTGACTTTGTTAAAGTAAATTTTTTGACAAAGCCGATAGAAAGCACACTTTCAAATAGTTTCATGAGTACAAAGGTGTAAAGTAGGCCAAACACAAGTTCAACAAACACAACAACTGGCGACACGCCACTGTAAATGTCCAAAAACACGCTGACCGCTTGACACAAAAGAACATAGACAATCATTAGTTGTGGAAGTATTCGCTTGCCAAGTTTTTGGTGTATGCCGTATATAATTATCATAACAAAGCAAGTCGCCAGTGCAGAATATAGGTCAAATAGTGAAAACGCAGAAAGGTATGATGCACCTATATAAAGTGGGGAAAGTATCAAAATGTTTTGATTGCACCACACAAGCGCAAAAAACATTCCAAAAGAAAAGGGACTTATCACATTGTTTAGTTGTGCGCGTGCAAGTAAATAAAATAGTCCAAAAAATAATGTGTATTTACATAATGAATAAAATAATTTTTGTTTGCTCATTTCTCACCTCGAATTCAAGCATAATTGCAAAATTTAAAAAATGGTAAGAAATAATTTTGGTTTTATAATGTATTTTTGTCGATATATAAAACAAAAAAATATTGCGTAAAAATTACGCAATATTCAACATTTTTTTTAACATGATTTATGCAAATATTTTTTTGACTGTGAAATGAATATCTCCATTTGGAGTGGTGACGACAACATCTTCACCAACCTTTTTGCCAAGCACTGCTTTGCCCACTGGTGACTCGTTTGAGATGAGTCCTTGAAGTGGATTGCTTTCTGTTGAGCCAACAATCTTGTATGTCACAGTTTGACCTAGTGTATTATTCAAAAGTTCAACATTGCAGCCAATGGTAACTTTTGAAGTGTCAATTTTTGTGATGACAATACAGTCGCGAAGTTTTTGTTCCATCTCACTTATTTCACTTTCAATACGTGCCTGCTCTTCTTTTGCTGCATCATACTCGGAATTTTCGCTTAGATCTCCAAACTCACGAGCAAGCCCAATTCTTTTTATTACTTCTGGTCTTTTTACTGTTTTATAATAATCAAGCTTTTCTTCAAGCTGTTTTTTCCCTTCTTTTGTTAAATATACTTGCTCCATAATTAGCCTCCTAAATAATTAAAAAAATGCAGTGGCTATGCCACTCGCCTTTAAATAAGCATGTGGTATTTTAACAACATAGCACAAATTTGTCAATCATTTTTTTAATTTATTATTATAAATAATATGAATACAACAAAAAAATATTCACAAAATATATGTATGGTTATTATATCATTTATTGTACTAATTTTAGGAGGACTGAATTGGCTGAGCATTGGACTATTGCAGTATGATTTTGTTGCAGGATTTTTTGGAACTCAGGCTTCCATTTTTTCAAGACTTGTGTATATTGCAATAGGAGTTGCCTGCCTTATTATTTTATTTAATATGTTGAAAAACAAGGGCAAAGTTGTATTGTTTCAAAGAAAAAGACGAAAAAACAATGAAGATGAGGCTATTTTGGAAGATAATAATTGATTTTAAGTGTTTTTTGTGCTATACTTCACAAAAAAGAGGGTTATTATGGCATTTGTTAAACGTAATTATTTTGCTTTTGAACAAAATGAAGAAAAAAAGACAGAAAAACAACAAGATAATACAAAAATCAGCATACCACTTGTCTTTACGCGTGAAAATGGCAAAATTCATGGCTTTGTCCCTGGAATTGTTATGAAAGATATTGTACATGAAGATATTAGTCAATGTGAAATAGACTTGAAAGAACATGTTAGAAAATTTGTCATAAAAACAAGAGCTGAAAATTTGTCTTTTCCATTTTTCCCAACCAATGAACAAATTAAGCGCGATTTTAAACATGTTGTGATAATTAAAAGATTAAATATTCAAAATAAAAAATAACCGCAAATAGCGGTTATTTTTGTATCTCTTCTTGATTTTCACTTTCGTTTTCACTGCTCGAACTTGGAACATTGAAGTCCAAATCAAGTTTGTATTTCTTTGCAAATATTGAAATTAACTGCAATCTTTTTTCAAAAGGTAATTGCCTTAATTCTTTAAGTTTTTCGTCAATTTCGTCATTGTCATTATTATCTTCAACTTCTTTCACCACTCCTGTTATCAAATCTAATTCGATATTGAGTTTTTTTGCAAACATTTCAATAAGTGTTTTCTTTGCGTTAAATTCCTTTAATCGAAGTTCAAGATCGTCAACTCCCGACATTCTTGATAACCTTTCAAGTATTATCATTTTGCCGTCCATTGGTGCAGACGATAAAGCAAGAATAAGTTTGCTTGAGATCATGTTATCAGCTGATTCAATAACCTGGATAGATGCTGTGTGTTTATCGCTGTTTTTGACATCTTTTTCTTCAACATCTTCGCCTGTTTTTGAAGAGTAATAATACACTCCTGTGGAATCTTTTGCACGAACCAAGTCGAAACGCTTGGATTTTGTCATCTCCTGAACATTAACTGGACCATAAATATTTTCTAAATCAAAATCGCCTACTAAGTTAAAATAAATAGATTTGTTTTTATATGTTTTGCTTAAATAATTGTTTATTTGTTCCCTGGTCAACTTAACTGCTTTATGCACAGGGTTGTTGAACCAAAGTCTATCACCCATTATGTATCTTTGCAAAATAGTTGCTGAATCCAAATATTTTTGCTGAACTCTTCTTTCTGTTTCAATCGTTTTTAATTTCGAGATAAAATCATCATATTGCTTTATAGACATGCCTTTTCGTGCAATATCAAGCACTTCGGCAAGCGTTTCTATGATTTCATTTACGTACTCTTTTGTCGTGGTGATTGTAAAAACTTTGTAAACATCGTCATTTGCTCCACATTCGTTGTGCATCTGGGCACTGTAAACAATACCTTTTTTAGTTCTGAATTTATCCAATAAAAGTCCAGAGAAAGAATCATTGAATATAAAGTCATCAACATACTCGTAAATATTTACACCTTCGAAAGACATTTTTGTAACAATAGCGAAAGTAAGTTGAAGTGTCTTAACATCAGAAACAGGTTGATAAATAAAGTAACTTTTTGGAACTCTCTTTTTATCTTGATATGGTGTGTTTTTCTTGCTTATATCACTTGGAAGATTTGATATAATACTTTCTTCAACTTTTTGTTTAATGGTGTCAAAATCAAGCGAACTTGTTACACAAATGACCAAGTTTTCAGAAACAAAGTTTTGCTTTTTATAATCTTCTATGTCTTTTATTGTTATCTTATTTATATCTTCTTCAGTACCTATAAGTTGTTGCCTTGAATATGATTCATTGTACAAATCACTGATATACTTTGTTTGCTCTGAATAAAGTTCTTTTTCTTGAAGTATGGCTTTGCGTTCATTTTCAAAATAATCTGGATCAAAATCACTATTAAATGTCATGGCTTTCAAAACTTCAAATCCTTGGTCAAGGTGCTTGTTTGGAATGTTTAAGTCAAAGCATACGCAACTGGATGTAGTGAAAGCATTGGTATAAATATCACTTCTTCTTGTTAAATCTTGTTTGTCACCAAGGTTAGCCATCATATGCTCCAAAAAGTGTGCAGTTCCTGGAATAATGTCTTTTTGAGCACCACTAATAAAAGCACTTGAAACTCTCGTGGTGTTATTGACATTGTGTTTAAAGTAGATAAGTGTTGCTCCGTTTTTAAATTTATAAACTCTGTGGTATTTTGATGTTGGCATAAATATCTCCTATTATACGATATTATATGATATCATAGACTTTTATATTTGTCTATACCTATATATAGAATATGAAAAAAATACGACACAATATGTGCCGTAAGTTTTTATGATGTTACCTAAAAATTATCTTATTGCGTCAATTTTTTTAGCCAATCTTGATTTTTTTCTTGATGCGGTATTTTTGTGAATAACATTTTTAGTTGCTGCACTATCAATCACTGAAACAGCCTCAGTATAAAGATTTGTTGCGTTTTCTACATCTTTTGCAATAACTGCATCTTCAAACTTTTTAACTGCAGTGTTTATCTGAGACTTAATTGATTTGTTTTCTAAATTCTTTTTTTTGTTTACATTGACTCTTTTTATTGCTGATTTTATGTTTGGCATTTGTTTCTCCTTTCCTTATTAACTAGTCTGTGGTATTTTATCACACAAAACAGTTCTTTGCAACTATTTTTTGTATTTTTGTTAATATGATAAAAATGTTTTGTTTTTTTTATGGTTTGGTTTATACTAAAAACAAATAAGGAGCTTGTTATGAAATCAAAGTATATAAGACTTTCTATTGTAGTAATTATGCTTGTTTTGTGCTTGGCACTTCTCACATTTGGAGTGTACTCCATTGTCACCAACTACTCCGGCGTGTCAAACACGGTATCTTTTGACAATGGTGATGAAAATGTTTTTGTTAGAATAAACGCAAAATACGAAGGGCCTGCGCTTCAAAATGGAGCAAGACAAGAAGTCAATGTTGAAATCAACAGAGATAATCCAGAAGCATATGACGATGAAGAATTAATTAAAACTAGTGGGGATTGGCAATGGGATCTTGGACCAACAAATTTCACATCAGAGCAAACATTGATTTCATTCACTTTTGTTATAACCAATCTAAATAATGTAAACGCAGTTGGAGTTGAATTTAGAAACATAGCATATGATATTGGCCAAAGATTTTCAACTTCATATAAACAGGCAGAAAGTGAAGAAGAACTTGCCGATGCCACACTTAATACATTGTCAAGCACAAATGAAAATACAGTTAATATTGACCAAATCACTATTCCAGAAAATGGAGTACTTTATGTAAATATTGTGTTTGAACTTAAACAGTTTGATCAAAAGATTGACCCCCCTGTTAAAAACAACATAGACATTGTATTAGAAACAATACAGTAATTGTTGACACAAACAACTCACATAAAAAATATAAAAACTAAAAAGCCCCAAATTAAGTTAAGTTTACCTAGACAACTTATTTGGGGACTTTTTTTTAAATAAGATTTTTTATTTTAGCAGTCATGATTTTTACAATGTGAGTTTGTGTTAAAAATTAATATAGAGTTTTTCTGTATTTTCTTATAAATATTATAGCAATAACGATTGTTAAGACACCGACAAACACGAAAATAACTATTAAAATTGTTAGTGTGTTGTCTTTTTGTGGATGGAGTAAATATTCAACACTTAGGCTTTGTGAAGTTTGATCATTGATGTATATCTTAGCACAAATATTTTGCTCTTTAAGAGAAGTTGGTGTAAATTCAAACATCGTTCCACTTGCAACAAACTCATCATCAACATACCATTTTATTTGATAACCTGTCAGGTTGTAAGGATTGTCGACTATTGCAGTAAATTTATATGTGTAATTTTTATTCATACCATTTCTGGTTTCTTGGACTTCTATTGATTTTATTGAGATATCATTTTTAAAAACATCAAAAGACAATGATTTTTCACTATTTTCAACTTTTTGTCCATTTATTAATAAGTAAGCAATTATTTCTTCATTTCCGGCTGATTTTGGATTATATTCAATAGTTATGCCCTGCCCAACAACTACATTGTTTATCTCCCACACAACAACAACATCAAAATCGTCTTCATTGTCTACTTGTGCAGTGAACTTTATGGAATTGAATTGTCCAGGTCCTTTCAAAATATCTTTTTTGGTGATTCCAGTTATTGTGACCACGCTGCTCTTTTTAAAAGTAATTGATGTTGAAAAATCGCTATTTTCTACTTTTTTGTTATTATAGGTAACATATGCCGTCAAAATAACATTTTCGTCTTTGTTTGGAGTGTAAGTTATTGACAATTCGTGATTTTCAAGTTGCATTTGACCAATTTTCCAAACAATTAAAACATCATAATTTTCATCGTTTTGAACAGTTGCTGAAAATGTGTAAGTTGAATATTCGCCTGGGAATTTTTGTTCTGTTACAGCAATATTAGAAACATACACCAATTGACTTTGCTCTGCCAAAAAAGTCTTTTCTAAGTATGAGTTTGGTAATGGTTGATCGTTAAACTCAACATGTGCAACGATTAGTTGTTCCCCTGAACTTGTTGGCTTATAGAAAATAGTTTCACCTGTTCCCAAAACGTCATCACCTTTTGTCCAAACAACAGTGACGTCAAAATTGTCTTGGTTTGATACTGTCGCAGTTAAAGTGTAAGTTGAATATTCGCCTGGGAATTTATTTTCACTTAATTCAATATTTTGAATGTATACACTATTTGATTTGTTTACTGTTAAATATAATTCACTTTCGCTTTGTTCAACTTCCTGACTTTCATACACTAAAATAGCACGAATATATATTTCATCTTGAGTTGGTGTGTACAAAAGTGTTTCACCCTCGTCAATCTTTTGGTTGTTTACATACCAAATAACAATCACATCAAAATTATCAGGATTTTCTACTATCGCACTAAATGTGTATGTTGAGTATTCCCCAGGAGTTTTCTCCTCGGTATATTCAATATCAGAAACTAATATATTTGCACTTTTTTTTGCCACAAATGAATAGTCACATCTTGATGAAGCAATTTCTTCGCCTTCATACTCTAAAATTGCATACAAATTAACATTATCTTGTGTTGGTGTGTATGTAATTGTTTCGCCGTCTTTCTCCTTTTGATTATCCACATACCAAACAACTTTGACATCATAATTTTCTGGATTTTCTACTCTTGCCGTGAATGTGTAAGTTGAATAATCGCCTGGATTTTTTTCTTCGGTGTATGTTATTTGTGAGACTTTGATATCTCCACCTTTATTTGCAATAAATGAGTAATCACATCTTGACGAGACAATTTCTTCGCCTTCATACTCTAAAATTGCATAGACATTTACATCGTCTTCTGTTGGTGTATACGAAATTGTTTCGCCCACATCAATTTTTTGGCCACCCGAGTACCAAACAACCGTTAACTCTAAATTATCTGAATTTACCACTGTTGCAGTAAGTTCATAGGTTGGGTATTGGTTTGGTCCTGGCTGAGATAGTTGTTTATGCGATATTTCAGAAATTGTAGTTTGGTTTTTCTCTGCAACAAAAGTTGTTGTGTCCTGAGCAACTTCTTGTCCATCATACTGCAATGATACAGTAACATCTATTGTCCCACTGCGACTTGGTATGTATGTCAATTGTCTTCCAGACGAACTTTGTTTTTCACCGTCGACAGTCCAAACAATATTAAACAAATCATCTGGTATCTTATTTTTATTTTCAAAATTTGCTTTTAAAGTGTATGTATAAAAATAGTTAAAATCACCCAAAGTTTTGTCTATGTTATCAATAGTGATGCTTGCGTCAATTATTGAAGTTAAATTGTATATATAATATACAGAAGATGCAATGTCTCCATTTAACACTCTCACTTTTAATGTACTTTGTGTGTTTAATTGTAAACTAGAAAATGGTATATCAAAAGTTGTGCCGTTTTGGATTGTTGAACTAGTTTTCCAAATTAATGGAGTCGTTGAAGTTAAATTCAAACTCTCGCCATATTGATATAAAACATCTGTATTTTGAGAAAGTGTTGCATCGTTATATTTTATTTCAAAATTTTCTGGTGTGCATGCACCACTCATTTCCTTCCAAAATGTTTGTGCGATAAGTGCATGCCCTGCGTCCGATGGGTGTGGATCAATAAGATATGATATTTTAGCGATTAAAGCGGCAGTAAGTGGTGTTGTTTGACTATTTATTGCCTCATCTTTTATTAAAATTAATGAACGGTAACCGTCAATCCCATATGTTGAATAATAGTCGTCAAAAGCACCTTTAACATCAACAAGTGTGACATTTTGTGTCACTTGCGGATTTTTCTTTATATTTTGTATTGTATTTTCAATGGTGTTGTTTATGCTTATAGACTTCGTGTTTAAATATTCGTTTGTCTTATCCCCAAAAGGCAAATTTATATCTTTATGGACTTGTAAAAAACCTTCAAGGTCAACATCGATTTTGAAACGAAGTGATAGGTCTTTGTAGGGATTGTATATATTCATAACATATACATTTGCATTTTCATCGAGTTTTGACAAAAAATCCAAAAAGTCTTGTTCAAAATTATCTGCAAAATACTGTGCTCCTTCTGACATTGCCGCATCAACTTCTTGCATTAAATAGTTTACAATTTCTTCATTTGACATATTCATGAAAGAACCTATGTTGCTTGCTTGTGCCAAAAGGGTGTCTGTTGCAGGTCCCAATATGTTGTTTGGTCCAATATCAAGTGTGACAATAGATGCAGTATCAAGATTTTCGGTACTATTATAGACATTTACAAAATCTTCAAGTTTGTGACCTGCTATTGCGTAGTTTTGGTAGTCCACACTGCTAACAAGTTGTTCCATGTTGTCAGTCAAAACATTTGTAAAGCGGTTTTGGGTGTTGTGGGAAGAGTTGTTCTCTTCTAGCACTGTCCCTTCACTTATTGAGTCACCAAAAGCAAAATATGTTATTTGCGTATTATCAGAAGTTTGTGCATACACACTTGGCAAAATTTTGGCACTTGCAAAAAATGTGCACAAAATAATTGGTATGATAAATAAAAATAGTTTTTTCATAAGTTCTCCAAACATCATTAGTATAACACAATAATTAAGCGTTCAAACATTGATTTTTATGAATGTTTTTTGCGAATTTTTACTCCTAAAATTATAAGTGCGACAATATTCAAAACAAGTGCAATTCCCCAGCCAAGCACTGTCCAAGGAAAACCGCCGTCATTTAGACTTTGAGCAAGGCCAAGTGAATAAATCATGACAATAAGTCCAATAAATCTACATATAAAATTGACAATCATAAAAAAGCCAAAATTCATCTTCACACTCCCAGCGACAATGCAAAGTATGTCATCTGGAAACACTGGCAATAGCACGGTTAGCGCATAATACCACTTGCCTTTCGTGTTAAAAACTTTGACCCATTTTTGATAGTCTTCGTCACTTCCCGCACACCATCTCACTGCTTTACTTCCAAACTTTAAGCCAAGAAGGTAGGCAATTGCAACTCCTGTCATGTATGCAAGCATGGTGACTGCTATGAAAATCCAACCGTCAGAACTGGTCAATGACAAATTTATGCTTTCGATAAGTATACAAGCGTTGACAACAACATAAACAGGAACAGGTATAAAACACACCTGAATCACCATAATCAAATATATTATTAAATAAAGAATGACGCCATGCATGCTAGCAATATAGCTTGATATGGCGTCTGTTATTGAATCGAAACTAAATAGCAGTTCAAAGCCAAACATGATGGCGACTGCTATTAAACTTATTTTTAAGATATTATATATTTGAATTTTGGTCATGATTAATAAAACAAAACAAATAAAATAAATTAGTCAATTTTTTTGTCGTTGAAAGCCGTCGCAACTTCATCAAAGTCAAAATCTTTAAGGTCTTGGTCACTATTTTCTGGCTCACCACCATACGCTCCGTCTGGTACAATTTTGACACCATCACCATAGTCACGTTTTTCAATTCGTTTGTCAGGATCAACAAACAATGTGTACTCTGGAACCCATCTCATTTTAATGTTGCCAGTTTCACCGTTTCTATGCTTTGCAACAACAAGTTCGCATATTCCGGGTTCGTTTTGATTGACAACATCATTATATTTGTCTGGATTGTCAATGAAGAGCACAATATCTGCATCTTGTTCAATAGCGCCAGACTCACGAAGGTCACTGAGCATTGGCTTGTGGTCTTTACGCTGTTCAATAGCACGGCTTAATTGTGACAAAAGTATGATTGGAACGTTTAACTCCTTGGCTGTAATCTTTAAATATCTTGTTATTTCACTAATTTCTTGCTGACGATTGTCAGTCTTTGTCATACCTGTCATAAGTTGAAGATAGTCTATGACAACAATGTCAAGGCCTTTTTCTCTTTTTAGTCTTCGGCACTTGTCCAAAATGTCGTTTGGTCTATTCATTGAAGAGTCATCAATATATATTTTTGCTTCGCTGAGTTTTTTGTTTGCTGTCCAAATATATTTCCAATCTTCTGCTGAAAGTGTGCCTTTTTTGGCTTTGCTCATACTAACCTTGGCAACACTGCATATAGCACGCTGAGCAAGTTGAATGCGTGGCATTTCAAGTGAGAATATAGCGCAAGTCTTGTTTTGCGTTAAACAAGCGTTTATCGCTATATTGAGTGCAAAAGATGTTTTACCAACACCAGGACGTGCAGCAAGCAAAATAAGGTCGCTGTTTTGAAGTCCGTTTGTGAGTTGGTCAAATTCCTTAATCCCTGACGAAATACCTTTGATTTTTCCACCATTTTTGGCAATTTCGTCCATATTTGATATGGCTTCACTAAGCGCTGGGGCTATATGTTCAAGATCACTTTGTTGTTGTTTTTCTGCAAGTTGATAAATAAGTCCCTCAGAATATTCAAGCGTTTTTTGCCCATCATCTGACGAATAAGCCATTTCTGCAATTTGGTTTGAAACATTTATAAGTGCACGTAAAAGACTATCCCTTTTGACAATATCAACATATATTGAAAAGTTTGCCGCACTAGGAAGTGCCGTGGTCAAAGTGTTGATATAGTCAGCACCACCGACTTGCGAAAGAGTGTTGTCTTTTTCAAGTCTATCAACAACTGTAACAAAATCTATTGGCTGATTTGTGTTGTTTAGTTCAAGCATAGACTGGTATATGCTTTTGTGTGCCTCACTATAAAAGTCTGACGATGAAAGTCTTGATGTTATTTTTGTGACTACATTGTTGTCAATAAGCATGCAGGCAAGCACTGACTGTTCTGCCTCTATGCTGTGTGGCATGGTTTTTACATTCGCTAGTGCCATAACTACCCCTTTTAATCTGAAAACGGATCGTCATTGTCCGGATCCAAAATTTCTTTTGTTTTTCTTCTTTGTTCTATTCTATCAGAAATGATATAAACAAGTAAACAAATTAAGCCACCTATTATGACATTTAAGAGCATAATAAGCCAAACTGGCAATGGAACAAGCGAAAATACATATGTTAAAATTATGAACACAGGTATCAAAATTGCAACGCAAATCCAAATACGCTTTATGTTCACTTTCATGTCGTGTGCTTTTTGCCTTTTTATGTCATTTTCGGTGTCTTTTTTATTCATTTTCACCCCTGAGCATCTTGCCACGCTCACGAAGACGCATATTGTGGTCAAGAATTATCTTTCTTATTCTAACACTTTTTGGCGTAACTTCCAAATATTCATCATCAGCCAAAAATTCAAGACAATCTTCAAGACTCATAACAACTGGCGTTTCAAGTCTTAAAGCATCATCTGAGGCACTTGAACGGCAGTTTGAAAGGTGCTTACGTTTGCATACGTTGACGACAAGGTCATCACCTTTTGGATTTCTTCCAACAACCATTCCGCCATATACCTTTGTTCCTGGAGTTATGAAAAGTTCACCACGCTCCTGTGCATTGAAAAGTCCATAGACTATTGCTTCGCCTGTTTCGTATGCGATGAGCGAGCCATAAACACGCCTATCAATTTCGCCTTTATATGGTTCATAGTCATAAAATACTGATGCCATTATTCCTTCACCTTTGGTGTCGGTTAAAAGTTCACTCTTATAGCCAAATAGTCCACGTTCTGGGATATAAAACTCCATTTTCATACGTGAGCCTTTTGGAGTCATTTTAATAAGTTCACCTTTTCTTATTGCCATTTTATTCATAACTGTTCCAACGCTGTCTGCTGGCACATCAAGTGTGACAATATCTATTGGTTCACATTTTTTGCCGTCAATAGTTTTGAATCTAACTCTTGGCATACTTACTTGGAACTCGTACCCATCACGACGCATATTTTCAATGAGTATGCTAAGGTGCATCTCACCACGTCCGCAAACTGTGAAAGCCTCGGCGCTTGACGTGTCACTTACGCGAAGTGAAAGGTCTTTGACTGCCTCTTTGTAAAGTCTTTCGCGAAGGTGTCTACTTGTAACAAATTTTCCTTCTTTTCCTGCAAAAGGACTATTGTTGACCAAAAATGTCATTTCAACACTAGGTTCTGCAATTTTGACAAATTCAAGTGGAGTGACATCTTCTGGTGCACAAACTGTATCGCCTATCTGCACGTCTTCAAGTCCCGCAATACAAACAATATCACCAAACTCTGCGCTTTGGATTTGCTCACGCTTTAAGCCTTTGTAAGTGAAAAGTGAAACAATTTTGCCTTTTGAATTTTTTGTACTGTCATGGTAGTTGCAAAGCACAATGTTGTCGCCAACTTTAACGCTTCCCCTTTCAACTTTACCTATTGCAAGTTTGCCGACATAGTCATTGTGTTCGCAGGAAGAAACAAGCATTCTAAGTGGAGCATCGCTTTCACCCTCTGGTGCTGGTATGTGTGAAAGTATTGTTTCAAAAAGTGGTATAAAGTTTTCACCTTCTTTGTTTGGGTCAAGACTTGCTTTCCCTGTTCGTGCGGATGCATATACAAAAGGAGAGTCAAGTTGCTCATCACTTGCGTTTAAATCCATTAACAGTTCCAAAACCTCGTCAACAACTTCGCTTATTCTTGCATCTTGCCTATCTATTTTATTCACTACCACAACTACTTTTAAGTTAAGTTTAAGTGCGTGTTCAAGAACAAAACGAGTTTGTGGCATAGGGCCTTCAAAAGCATCAACAACCAAAAGTACGCCGTCAACCATTTTGAGTACGCGTTCAACTTCTCCACCAAAATCTGCGTGTCCTGGGGTGTCGACAATGTTGATTTTCACACCTTTATATTGACAACTACAATTTTTTGAAAGAATTGTTATTCCTCTTTCACGTTCAAGTGCATTTGAGTCCATAACCCTATCAACAACAACTTGGTTATCACGAAAAACATTACCTTGTTTTAGCATTTCGTTGACAAGTGAAGTTTTGCCGTGGTCAACGTGTGCTATTATTGCTATATTTCTTATTTTCTCATTCTTCATAAAGTACTCCTATATAAATAAAACATCCTAATAATAAAAACTTATAAAGTATACCACTACTTAACATAAAAATTCAAGACAATTTGTCTTGATTTTTATCATACATATAATTTTTTGAAATCAAAAGCACAACAATCAACATTTTTAAGACTTAAAAACACGATTGTGTATGTTCTTATGTCTTTTTTTGAATTGTTTTGCATCAATAAAAGTATATCATTAAACTAAACAAATTGCAATAAAAGTGTTAATTTAAAAAAGGTTGTAAAATTTTAATGTATTCATCAAACATATACTCTTTTATTGGATACACACTTCCGTCTGCAAAATAAAGTACAAGGCATGGCGAATATGATTTGTAGCTATCTACAAATTCAAATTTCAAAAGTTCGCCCGCCTTTATTTTTTGTTTTATTTTAGCGTGATAATTATAATATCCCATAAAGATATTATGTGTTATTTTTCAAAAATTGTTTCACTGTTTTTATGTATTCCTCTTTTGCCGTGGTCATACTCTCGGCATGCCCTGCACCCTGTACTACATATTTTTGACATAGCGAAGGTGGTGCGTTTTTATATAAAACATCTTGCATATAAAAAGGCACGAACTTGTCACGACTTCCGTGAATTAAAAGTATAGGAACATCGCACTTATTTATTGCACTTTTTACATCAATGTCCGACAGTCTAAATTTTGCACGATATTTCAAATATAAATTATATACAAAAAGTGATGGGAAAAAGTTTAAAATAATACTTTGCTCGCAAAGATTTTGAACAACATCGTAAGCGCTATAATATGCGCAGTCGCTAATTATTGCCTTGACATTTTTGGGCTTTGTGTCACCACTATAAAGACAAACAGTTGCCCCGCCCATACTAAGACCAAACACCACAATTTCACAGCCAGAATATCTTTTGACAGTGTAATCCACCCATGAGGACAAATCAATGTGTTCAAAATATCCCATGCTAATACACTTGCCTTGACTAATGCCATGTGCACGATTGTCTATTGCAAGCACAGAATAGCCTTCGTCATAAAACATTTTGACATATTGTTGCATAGCAAAAGCACATGTGCCATAGCCATGAACCACAATGGCAATTTTTTTGTCATTTTTATGTAAAAAATATCCATGCAATTTCAAGTTGTCTTTTGAAGTAATTTCCACTTCTTCATACTCAGTGTTTTGCCACCAAGAAAGGTCAATACTGTATTTATTTTTGTTTTTTATTGTGTATTTATATATTATTTTTCCAAAAAAACAATTTCTTTTTAATGTCAAAATATACTTTAATTCACTTGAAAATAAAAGGTATAACAAACTTATACTAATTACCAAAAATATTGATAAAAAAACAATTTCCAGTGTCGTCATATAAGTATTATATCACATAGAAATCAAAAAAAATAATATATTTTAATTGTAATTGGCTTTTTTAATTTTTTTTAATAAGATTTTTTGATATAATATATTTATTATGGAAGATAAAAAAATAACAAAAATAACAAAAAAACTAATAAAAATTGCAAAATCGGCAACAAAACTATATTATAAACATTCATTTTATGAAGTTTCTTCTCGTCATAAATTCGAAGGTGATGATGTGACCAATAGAGATATCGAAACGCAAAATTACATTTTAAAAAAGTGCAAAAAAATATTCACCGATTTTTCTTTTATTGGTGAAGAGCAAAAAATATCAAGCAACAACAAATATACTTTTGTTGTTGATCCAATTGATGGCACTTGCAACTTCAAGCACAATATTCCACTATACGGAACACAACTTTGCCTAAAAGAAGATGACAAAATATTAATATCTGTTTTGGTTGTCCCAGCGCTAAAAGATGTTTACTATGCAAACAAGTTTGGTGCCTATAGAAATGGCAAAAGAATTTTTGTTTCAGACGAAAAAGAACTTTGTGAAAGCATTGTTTTGTTTGGAGATTTTTCAGCAACATATATGAAAGACCAACAAAAATTTATAGAGTATTTAAGTGAAAACTGCAAAAGACTACGCCTAATTGGCACTTCTTGCGTAAGCAGTGCATACCTTGCAGACGGCAAGTGCGACCTTTATATCATATTTTCAAAAAATGCTTGGGATATTGCCCCAGGCCAGTATTTGATTGAAATGGCTGGTGGCAGTATGTATGCCAATAAACAATATGGTTTTTATGCCTTTGCAAACAAAACACTGTTGGAAAAATTTGAGTCTGCAATAAGTAAGGCAGATTTGAAACTTTAAAATAAATTTTAATTTATCATTAAATATTTTAATATACCGCAAACCACGCTGTAACAAACTTTGTCTTTGTAGTCTTCTTTCAGCAAAAGTTGTTCTTCTTCGGGATTGGAAACAAATCCACACTCCACAATGACACTTGGTGCAGTCGTGCAGTTGACTATGTAATAATCACCCACCTCGCTACTTTGTCTTGGTTTTACGAGATTTTGAACAAACTGCTCTTGTATGCTGTCTGCCAAAAGTTTTCCTTTATTATTATCTTTTGCATAAAACACCTGTGCCCCACGCGAAGAACTTTCTGGAAAACTGTTCATGTGTATGCTGATGACCATGTCTGGCGATGCACTTTCAATTATCTTTTGCCTTGCCTTCATATCGTCTTTTTTCTTGTTTTTTGCAAACGGACTGTAAAGCCCATTGTCATTTGTGCGTGTCATGGTGACAAAAAATCCAAATTCGGTGCAGTACTGTTGAAGTGTTTTTGCATACCACAAATTTATTTCACTTTCAAGCGTGCCACTGTAACCAATTGAGCCATTGTCTATTCCGCCGTGCCCTGCATCAATCACAATTGAATAATATGGCTGTGGTGATGAAGATGTTGAAATTACAACAAATGAAATTAAACTTATTAAAAAAACAATAATTGCTAAAATTACTGCAAGTGTATTCTTCTTTACAACAAAAAATTTCATACTATATTTTATTGTATAAAGTTAGAGTATATAACTAATTTAAAAAAATTGTGTATAGCCAAAAATAAAAATTTACTTTTTTTCAAATGTGCTATATACTACATCTATGATAATAAAACCAATAACAAATGAGTATGAACTAAAACAGGCAATTGAACTTGATAAAAAGGCATACAAAGACGAAACTCTTATGGGTTCACTAGAAAGGTGCAAACAGTGGCTTGATGCCTGCCCTGACATGTACATATCAATTTATGACAATGAAAAAATGGTGGGATATATTAACTTCGTACCACTCACGCCAGCATGTTTTGAAAAATTCAAAAACGGCGAAATGTCCGATGACGAAATACAAGGTAGTGACATTTTACCTTATCATAAAGGTAAAAACTTGTGCCTATTAATGTCCATTGTCGTGGACGAAAAATACCAAAACGGCGAAACAATTAACCTTTTGACAAACGCACTTTTTGACAAAATCAACTCTCTTGCCAAAGAGAAAAAATACATCACAAAAATTTTAGCCGAATGTGTGTCTATTGACGGAAAAAAATATGTCACACGAACATTTGACAGCAAAAAAATCACCAATAGCAAAAATGGCGAAATATACCTTTGCACTGTCAAAAAGTAAAAAGCACGCAAACATATAAAATGTCTGCGTGTTTTTTAGATTTTAAACCCTACACATTTTTTGTCCAGTTGTAAGAGAAATATTCATCTGTCAAATATTGTGCTATCTTGCTTGAATCATTTAAATCTGCTAATGTTATTTGATGTATAGAACCTCCAATTGTCCATGTAGAGTCTTTGTCTTCAAAATCAACTGAGTTTAAGCTTGTACAGCCATAAAAGGCATAACCTCCTATTTTTTCAATTTTTTCACCCAATGTCACTGATTGTATTTGATCGGCATAAGCAAAAGCATATTCTGGAAGCTCTGTGACATCTTCTAAAACTATATTCTTAACTTGAGTGCCGTCGACATATAAATCAAATGAGAGTATATAGTCAGAACTATTTTGGCTACAATAATATCTTATATCGTAATACTTGGAACTTAACCAATCGTTGATGTTATTTAAATTAATTTTAAAATTTATCTCAAAGCTACAACTACCTGGCGTGTTAATTTCTACACTTTCAATAGTAGTAGGAATTGTAATGCTGCTGATACCTATTTGTGAGTATGTAGAATTGTTTAAAGAAATATCTGTAATTCCTTCTGGAACAACTATGCTACTCATACCACCTGTACTAATTTTAAAGCCTGTGACTTTTTTACCTTGGTACTCGGTTGGGACCTCAATACTTTTTTCTTTACCAACATATTCAGCAGTGTAAGTGCCATCTTCATTTAATGTATATTGATATTCCCCACTTCTAAAGCCAATTTGCAATATTGGTAACCCCCCTGGGTATGGCAATTCCCCGGAAAGCCACACGATAGCAAATTCCAATGTCCCATCAGAAGTACAATAAGAATCATAAATTTCTTGCGAGCTTATAAGAGTTCCATCTGTACTAACAGGGAACGTTGCATCACTCCCACTCGTCAAGGCCTCAAGAACAGTTGACACAACATATTCTGAATCATCAGAAGAAAAATTTCCATTTAACGCACATAAAAATCTACCATTATCATATAAGTGTGGCTGCAAAGATGTAATATCCATAAATGGCGCTTTTGGATAAAAATTATCAATTCTATAATTAAATACTTGAAGTTCTGCCCCAGGAGTAAAAGCTGGAAAATCAAACGAAACTGCATTGTTTGCAGTGATAGTTAGCGAAGAATCAACTGGAATTTGACCAAGTGAAGAACTTACTGGATTATCACTTTGGGTACTAATATCAGTTAAATTTATTTTTATATCTGATATTTTTTGTATATCTGATATTTTTTGATGCTTTGAAGCCAGCACAACAGTTATATTTGAAATTTCAGTTTGAGATATAAGTTCTGAGGGTACATAGGGTACATAAACCCTTGCATTATTAACTTCAGTATCTGAAGCAAAACAACCTATTAATCCGTCAACAAAAAATAAATCATTTAAATTAACAACATTTAAAATATCCCAAATATCCTCTCCTGTACTGCCATCATAACTATAGTTAGTTCCATTTAAAATTAAAGCCACTTTAAAACTATCCGTAGATGAAATATTAAAAGTCATTCCAGTAATATTTTCAATAGACGCCTGCTTCACAAATGTAAACTTAGGCAAAGCGACATAATTAACATATGCCGTTTCATTTACATGCATGTCATAAGATTCAATATTTTGATAATAGTCTTCAATAGCAATATCGGCACTATATTTTGGTTTATAAACTGCAAGGTTAGATATCCTTGTTTCGCTAATCTTCCCCTCCCCCAAAAGAGCAACTGTGAAAGTGTTTTCTTTATCTAATTTTGAAATATAATCTAAGTCAATATCTGCATCTGATAATGATTGTAATTCACTCGAAGTATAACATCCAAGTGTGTTTGGCTCTGCGTCAGGGTTGAGAAGTACATCTGGAAGAATTTTCATAAAATTGTCAGCATCGTAATTTTTTGCAGAACCCTTAAAAACAATAGCATAAATAAACCCTTCATTATTCGGTACAGAGATGTTCAATTCAAGCTTTGGAGTACTCAAAAATTTACTTAAATCTTCAATTTTATATTCAACTAGACTTATATATATCCCTTCACCTGCTTGAATTGATATAATATCATCACTTGTTGCGGTGATTGAAGAATTTGCCAAATCGACAAAAGAGTCCTCATTTGCCAAAGAAACATTATACCCTGTAGCGCTTGTATCTAGCTCATAAACATCATATGATGAAAGCATAAAGCCTGTTGGGTTTTCAACTGCTTGAGTGTAAGTTTGTTGATAAAGAGTTGGTTCTTGCAATTCCCCTGGGGTTATTGTGATATGATAATTAAATGTTTCATTGACTCCTATTGTTGCGTCCTTTAATGACATACCTATCACAAAATATTGCGTTGAGTTTGCATCTATGTTTGTTTGAGTCATGTTTGGCTTAACATAACTATTAAGCATACTTGTGTCACCTAAGTCTAGTACTGCATTTATTTTATTTTCTGCTATATTTTCTATCTTCACTATTATGTAATATGCATATGCTGTTTGGTCTTCTATGTAACTTCCATAATTGATTGGTATATTATCTGATTTTGGATTTGTTTCAGCATTAAATCCACTTTCTTCTGAATATGACGAATAGTCATAATTATATGAATGATTTGCAGTGTCTGCGACATTAACATTAGTACTACCATTACTTTTAAGTTGAGTTTCAAATTCACTCACTTTTGAACCAAGACTTGAATCGCCAGTCAGTGTTGTTAATGTTGACATATACAAAGTTGTGTTAATGTTTACATAAACTCCGCTAACTTCATAGCTAACACTACCACTGACAGAGTAACTGACGCTCATAGCACTATAAACACCAAAGCATAACATTGCTATGCTAAAACAAAGTGATGCTAAACTAAAAAACAGTTTGAATTTTCTATTCATGTTATAACTCCTTGACATAAAAGTTATGATATTTGCTATAAAGTACTAGTTTTTTCGTATATTAGTATATACGAATATTGTTCGTAAATCAAACTTTTCAACATTTTTTCTAAATTTTAAAAGCCTATAACTATTTTGCCCCCCCCCCCCCCCCTAATATGTCAAATGATTTTTGTCAAGTTTTTGAGCAAAATAGTTAAAAATTGTCATTTTGGCACAAAATTGGTTTAAATGTGTCACGATTTTGGGCTATATTTGACCTTAGCACAAACAAAGTATTGCGAAGTTTTTCGGCAACCGCTGAAAAATTTTGACTGCCTAAAAACAAGTGAGGGTATTGCGCCGTTTTTCGGCAACCACTGAAAAAATTTGACTGCCTAAAAACAAGCAAGACGAGTCTTGGGGCAAAAACTGCACTAATCGGCACACTTTTGCGAATGTTTCGCAAAAGTTGTGCTTGAGTTTGTTTTTACCCCTTTCTCACGGCCAAACGAAAAGTGCACTTTGTTGGCACTTTTGCCGTGACTTAGGGGAAGAAATGCAGTGCATTTCTTTTGTCAAAAACAGCATAGCAGAAACAAAGTATTGCGAAGTTTTTCGGCGGTCAAAAAAATACTCGTAAAACTTTTATAGTTATTACGAGTATTTTTTTGCTTTCACATTAAATTCCCCAAATGGATTTGAGTGACGATTCAAACACGAGTGTTGGAAAATCGTTTTCGTTCATTGTGAAGTATGCATTTGAGGTGTTGAGTGCAAGTCCTGATGGAACAGTCTGATATGTCTCGACTATGAAGTTTGTTGCACTTGTTCCAAGTGCTGCCGAATATGGCGCGTCTATGTTTGCAAATCTTGTTGATGTTTCACTTGAAGATGAAACATTTGTTACATTTGCAATGAACAATGCCAAATCTCCGACTTTATCTATTGATGTTGTGGCTGTAATATCCACACTGACATATGCTGATGTTATTGCTCCATTATTTGATGAGCCAACAAGTCCTGCAATTTTCACCGTTTCAGATGTTGCACGTGCACTTCTTGAAACATTGATGTTTGACATTGTGTAAGCATAACTTATTGTGCCCGAGGTGTTTGTTCCAACTATGCCACCGAATGTAAATGTTATCGCCTCTTGCCTATCGCGAGCAATGTTTAGTGTCACATCTCCGGTAAACACTGCGTTTTGTATACTACCCCTATTTATTGCGACTATACCTGAACTTGTGCTACGCGTTGTTTGAATGTATATATCTGCGTAGTTTGCAATTTCAGAAACAGTGCCAAGGTTTGTACCAATAAGTGCAACGTTTGCAAGTGTTCCTGATGTACTTGTGAGATTTCTTATATCGAAATCGTAGTAGTTTATGACTTTGCTTATTGTACCATCATTGGTTGTTGCAACTGCATATACATTGATTGTGTACTGAGTTTGAATTGAAATTTTGCTTGCGTTTTCTTCGCCTAGGACAATATTTTCAATTGTTCCATGGTTTTCATATGCAACAAGCGAAACTGTTGAGCCGATGACCATCTCTGTTTCAAGATTTGCAAATATTCTTAAGTTTCTCACTGCGCCGTCTTTTGCTATTGTTCCAAACAATGCAACATACTGAATTTGAGAAACTGACATTGAAATGTCTTTCATATCAAAGTCCCAAGTAATAGAGTGCATATCTCCGTCATACACAGCAGTGAAATCAAGTTCTTCATTTAGTCCAAGTGGAGATACTCCAGTTATATCTTCAACTTGTTTGAAGTGGAAATACCTATCTTGTTCACTTAGCGTCACACGCGTGTCAGTTTCGCCAACTGAAAGCGTATAACTATTTTCATAGGCTGGCTTGTTCAATCTATACAATATATTTGAGAAGTGTTGTGCAGTTTCAATCAAATATGGATTTTCGGTAGTTCCCATTCCCCCATAACTTGACTGTGATGTCATGGTGACTTTGAATAGATTTATTGTCACGCACGTTCCGATATACTGATTTTCTGGTTCCAAAATTGGATCATAGTAATATGTGTAATCAGATGTCAAACTTCCATAGCCACCAACGGCGTTTTTAACAACAACTGCGACTGAAACTTTGTGAGCGCCCATTTCAATTGGATAATATCTGTTCGTTGTGTTGTCCTCAGTTGTAAACAGATATGTTCTTAGTACCACTGGTTCGCCGTCTTGATACATAATATCGCCGTTTTCATCAACTGCGAGTACTTCATCTTTAATCCTAAACGCATGGTCTGTTGAAGTTCCTTCTGTCGACCAAGTAAAGTACATTTCAGTTGCGTTGAATGTGACTTCTGCCACCGACTTTGGTTTTTGAATTTCACGAACATTTGATGGATATGACGCAACATAACTTTCGTCACCAAGAGGTAATACTTGAATAGTGTAATAAAGTGTATATGCATCATTTATTGAATAATTAAACTCTGTTGTGTTTATGTATGGAGTATTGACTTTGATTGTTTTCAATGATGAATCCAAACTTGTGTAGTATGTGATCAAATATTCAACGTCTATGTCAGCAGTATTTATTCCTGCCTTTGGCGTGTAACTATCCCAAATGATATTTAAGTCTTCACTATCACCAATTGTTCCAAGCAATATCTCATTATCTTGTATTCCATTAAGTTGGTAAATATATGGAGAACTATTGCTATTTACATTTACAAAAGTCTTGTAATTGGAGTTGATATAGCCCTGACCGGCATCGCCTTCTCTTGCAACAACTCTTATCTTTAATTCAATACTTCCATCTACTTGCAAAGCATCGACTATTGGACCTTCATATGTTTCATCTGTCACAATTTCTGTAAATATTCCTGATGGAGTTGTGAACATGAGTTCATAGTCGTAATTTCTTTCTTCAATGTCACCACCATACATCCATGAGAATACACCATCATGAATGACTATGTTATCAACAAGTCCTGTATCATCATAACCAACAACTGTCTCGTATTTTTCAAATGTGTATGTTTCGCTTGGTATTCCCATCAAGTAATATGAAGTTTGTGAATTGTAAATATATTTTCCAAGATTCTCTGCTGTTATGAAATATCCGGAAATATTCACTTGATATATTCCGGCATCTAAATCTTCGCAGCTGTAACTTGCCTTATCTAAGACGCTTGAAAAGTCTCCATAGATAACTATCTTTGTGTTAAGTGGTGCACCCAGCGAATCAACTTGTTGAAGCGTTATGCGATAGTAATTAATCTTTGCATTGTTGTAGTTAATAACTTTGTCCCAAACAAGTTCACCACTTGTAGCGATTACGTTTTGGACCGTTGGCACAATAGTTGCATAAATTGTTCTACTTGTATCTGAGTTCACATACGCCACTATGTCAGAACTTAACATCACATTAAGGTCGCCCATTGCCATAAATCCGTATCCAACATTTTCACCAACTTCTTGAGATTCATATTTCATTCTATTATCTTCATCAAGAGAGATTGGCAAAGACAAAATCTTGTCCTGATTTTCTAAGTGAACGGTGTATGAAGTACTGTTATCTACATTATTCCAATAGAATACACCATTTTCAACAACTGGACTTGGAGAAGCAAGTTTAGTAAGTTTTCCGACATGAGTGTTAGGTCCTGTCAAAACAACATTAGTTGTTGTTGTTCCCCTGTCGCCTGTTGCTTGAATGTATATGTCATAATATTCAACATCACTTGAAAGTTGGCTTGCGTCCCAATATGGTTCATAAACAACTAATTGTTCACTAAGTGAAGTGCCCGATGCAACATAGGTTATTATATATGACGATGCACTTTGTTGAGCGTTCCAGTAAAGTTCGCCGTTTTTGACATATGCTTTACTTTCGTCAAGCACGCTGACAGTTATGAAGTTTGAAACTTTTCCGTTTAGCACCATGTTATTGTCGCCACGAACATATACTGCAAAGCTTGTGAAACTGTCGTCAATGTCACCGCTTTCAATAAGTTCGGTTATGTTTAATTTGTTTTCGGTTATCCCTGCCTCGTCTGTGAGCATAACCCTTTCGGTGACTTTTTCGTCATACTCATTTATGCTTTCTTTAATGCCATAGACAATATACTTAACTTCGCCTGAATAATACTGAGAAGGTATTGTTATTTTGTTCCACCTAAGTTCATAACTGTTATTTGTGTAGACAAGTTCAAGCACTGGTGCGTATGGTATGTAAACTGAGATACTGTCACCAAACTCTGATGTTAGTTGGTCGTCACTGTTTCCAAGTTGGTTAACTGTCAATGAATAGAGCCCTGCCGGAATGTCTGAGCCAAAATCTGTATAGTTGTTGTTAAGACTTGGCCAGCCATAGAAAGCAAGCATATCAAGAAATTCTTGAGGAACTAAACTGCCTGCGAGACCCAAAAGTCTTTCATCAATAAGACAATAGTAAGCCGCCCTGTCTATATATTCATATATGTTATTAAGCCCTGTGCTATTTGATGCTGTGAGCCTGAGCGTTATTTTGTCACGAAGGTTATCTTGCAAACTTGCCATGCTCATAGTAAATGGTGATTCAATTGTCGAACCCTTCGTCAAGGCAATAATATCACTGAGTTTTCCAAAATCTATGTCCCAAGTGAGCGACCCATCTTGCACTCTAAACACATCTGGTGGACTTAGTTTTGTTATGCTCTTTTCTGAGCCGTCTTCACCTGTGTACAACGCTTTCGTGCTTGCAATATAGTTTGTTCCATTGGTTGGCACTGCTTGAACTTCGTATCTTTTATATGTGATATTTATGCTTAAATCGGCAAGTTTATATTCATATGTGTTTGAACTTACTGGACTGTCAACAATCAATTTCCCATCAAGATACAACAAATATCCGCCTGCGCCAGCAACTTGTGCCCAAGAAAGTTTTCCGTCGGTCAAACTTGGAGTTGGTGAATCTAGTTTTGTAAATGTAAGTATTTCTGCTGGCTTTGAGTTCAAACTATAAACTCCGTCGCCGTCAACATCTCCACTGCCTCTAACTGATATACTTGCAGTGTGAACTCCTGCTGTCAAAGGAAAATCTTCTGTGTCAAGCCTAAATTCGTTTGTTGAAACTGTGCGTGTTTGGTCATCTAGTTGAAGATTATAACCGTACTGTGCAGTCGAGGTGTCTGTCCAAGTGAGATAACTGTCAGTGTAGTCATATGATCCATTGACTTTCTTTAATGTGACTTTTAAACTACCAAGCGTGTTGTTGTTTAACAATTTAACTTTAATTTGATTACTTTCATCGCTATAAAGTATATTTTCTGCTTCGGTTGTCGCTCTAACTGTCAAGAAGTAAACTGTGGTGTCGTTGCTAAAATCATTATACATCTCTTCACTATAAAACATTGAATATGCTTGCTGTGTATCATCTTCTAGCTTTTCTTCAAGAACATAATGATTGCCACTTATTATTGCGTCATAAACAATAGTTGTGTCAGACAATTTTGAGAATGATATATAGCCATTTGTCACAGCCAAATTTTGAATTGGTGCAAGTTTTGTGCAAACAAGGTCGCCTGTGTAAAGTGAGTCCAAAACAACATTTTGACTTACTAGCGATGTGCCAATGTTTCCAACTGATTTGATATTTAATGTAAAGTCGCCACTCTTGCCCTTTAAGTTTTCTGTAAGAGTGTGTACTCCATTTTTAACATATCCTGTGTAAATTGTGTCAGCATCTATGTTTAGTGCATAGTCATATGCTGATGCCACTTTGTCCCAAACAAGCACGCCGTTTGAAACTTTAAAGTTTTCAACTTGTGGAAGTACTGTGCCTGAGATTGATGTTTTCGCACTGTTTATATAGTTCTTCCCTGCTCCCGTTTGGTCAATAAAGCCTTGTGCATAAATTTCAAAAGTAAAGTCAGTGCCTAAAAGTTCGTATATGTTGCTTGTGAGTGCTAGGCTGATATAATCTTGACTTAAAACATAACTGTCAACAACATTTTCATTTATTGTCAAATAATATGATGTTGCGTTTTGAACTGCATTGCCTCTAAAATATATTGTTGCATTAGCGCCCTCTTCTTGTTTCAAAAAGCCAAGACTTTGAACGCTTTTTAGTTTTGTGAATGTGAATGTGTTTGTGTCACTTAAAATGTAACCAGTTTGGTCAAGTTTTTTCGAAACTGTGACGACATAGTCCATATCCACTGTGGTGTCAACTTTTTGGTTGTTGTCTTGATATGTAAAGTCTTCATAAACATACTCATCGCCATTTTTTAATTGAAGTTGTTTAACAATTCTATTGTTTTGAGTAATTGTTATGAGATAATCATAATTTTGAGTGTCTGCTGCACCTCTGCCTGCAACAAGTTTGTCTGGACAAAGCGTTATTTCGCCATCTTCAACTTTTGTGATAACAAGAGTTTGACTTTTTGGGCTTGTGTATGTGCTCTTTGCATTTCCAAGTGCGTATACTGTGATACTTATGTTGCCGGAGAATGCACTTGCATAAAACTCGTTGTGAAGGTCAACAGTTGTTGAAGAACTTTCAACTTGTCCAACAACATCTCCGCCGTTTGAATATGTTATCATATACCCACTTGCGTTATTTGTTCCTGTAAATGTAAGCACTGCCTCTTGACTTACCGCAAGATTTGTTGGAATATCAAGTCTTGTAAATTTCTCCGACTCAATAGGTGTACTGTCTATATAATTGCTTTGACCAAGTGCAGTAATTCGAACATAGTATTCACCACTTAAAAGCGCTTCGCTTATTGTGAACTGTGTGTTTTGCCCAAGACATTCATATGTCACTACATCACTGCCACTAACTAATTCAATCTTGAAGCCTTTAAGACTTATGTTCTCAAAATCGTATTGCCACGATAGAGAAATGTCTTGTTGTTTAAAGTCGTCACCACTTGCACTGATTGTGATGTTTGAAACTTCCATAAGTTTATGAAAGTCAATGCCGTCACTATAATATGATGACAAATAGTGTTTTTCTCCTGCCAAGAGTGTAAACTCGCCAACATATGCCTTGACACAAGCCGTAAAGCCATATCCTCCTAGTGTTTGTGTTATGTCTAAAATGTCTTCACTGTCAATATATATTTGATTTAAAGTAGTTTGATAGACTTCATAATTTCTCTCTGTTGAGATTTTTAGCATATATGAAATTATCTCGCTCACACTGTCATATGACATTAGTCCGTCATTGTCAATTGTTGGAGTACTCAGTGTATTTATTCTTTCAAAACTAAATGTTGTTTCTTTGCTGTCAAGGTAATAGTTCTCGCCTTTTGTACTTTTGTTTGCAATAAGTTTAACTGTAACATCAAACACACCAGAAAATGCTGAAAGATTTGATGCGTCTTCACCATTTGACAAAATCTGTATGCTTTCAAGTTCTGTTCCAACTTGGTACTTAGAGTCAACAGCAACATCTTCAAGTTCGTCAACTGTTATTTGTTTTACACTTTCAAGTCTTGTCACAAAAACTTTAATATATTCCGATGAGATGTACCCTTCTTTGCTAATTTTTAAAAGTAATGTGTACTGACCTTCATCTTCAACATATGGTGTTATGTCAAAAGATGTTTCACTTTGCGATGTTTTCACATCATCGTTAAGAGATAGTGTATATGTAACGCCCGAAACTTCGCTTTCCTGCCAACTTGCAGTGACCACTCCGTCACTTTCTGTGACATACATTTCAAGGTCGCTTTTAAGTTTTTGCACCGTTGTTGGTGTGCTTTCAAAACTTGAGAAGTAAACAACCGTGTCAGCGTTTACTGTAACAACTGAGCCAACATAGCCATATCTAAGCGTCACAGTGAAGTCTTGACCTGCGTCAATTCCTGCATCTGACACTTGTGAAGAAAGTACATCAAGAGTTGTTGTTTTGAGTGCAATCTCTGCCTTTACATCGCCTTGAGTCAAAGTCAAAACATACTCAAAATTTTGCTCTTTTGTTCCGTCAAATGTTAAATTTGTTTCGTCAAGCACTGGTGCGTTTGGCGTTGCAAGTCTTTGAACTTTAAATTGTGTGTAAATGCTATCAAGATAATATGTATTTTCAACAACTTGGTCTGTTGCTAAAAGTTTGCCTTTAACTATGTACTCACTTAAGTCCCCAATTGTATTTGTCTTTTCGTCATTTAGTAAAATTTCGTATTTTTCTTGTGACAACTGTGACACCTCTACATCGGTGCTAATTGTAATGACTCCGTCTGTTGAAATATCGAAAATGTCAGGAGCTTTGTGTCTTACTATTTTTATTGAAGAAACACTGCTGTCCAAAATAAGTTCATCTTCGTTTTGTGCAAATACACTTAAAGTGTATTCTCCACTTGTTTCAACATTTTCACTAAGGTCAACACTAAGTGTGTCGCCGTCATCACTAGCTAGAAGTGTGACATCGTTTAATGTTATATTGTATATTGTTGCATTTTCCACTTTTTGAATTGTCGCAACAAGTGTTTGTCTATCAAAAGTAATGACGGGCGTTTCAAGTGGAAGTGTGACATCAAACTCGCACTCGCCATAGTTTAAACTGTCAAGATATAGTTTACCACCCGAAGCCCCACCAATCGCCCTGACGCTGACTTTGTAGTGTCCATATTCAAGGTTGTTTAGTTCAAGCGATGTCAAGTTTGTTTGCCCGCCACCATGACTTTCACCGTCTTTTGTAACGACATAGTTATAGCCAGTTGCATAGTTTAATGCGTTATAGCTTATGGTGTGAGAGTTGTTTGAATGTTTTGTATCTGTAAGAGCCACATCTTCTAGCCTTATAACCAAGATTGTGGTTTTTGAAGGCAAGTAATAAGTTGTTTGAGTTGAATCTTTTCTTGAGGCAGTGATGTAAACTTCATACTGCTTTGCTTCGTCAAATATCTCATCAGCATTGCCGTAGCTAGCGCCGTCATAAGTCAAATCATACTCGTGTTCGCCGTCAAAATATGAAAGCGTGTATGTTATTTGTGGCTGTGTTTCAAAAGTTACATAGTATTTGCCATCACTAACCTCTTGCACAATGCTTTCAAAGTCAACTTGTGGAAGCTGAACAACATCAATACTGTTTGATTCATCACTTGAAAGTTCAAGTTCTCCCTCACCTGCAAGAGAGCGAGCAACAATGGTATATGTTCCTGCGCTTAGGTCACCTAGTGTATACTTTCCATTTTCAAGCATAACTTTTTGACTTTGCGTGCCATATGTTATTGTAAGTTCAATATCTTTGCCTTCATAGTCTGTCACACTGACAACTTTTTGAGCGTAATCAAACAAAAGTACAGGGGCTTCAAGTTTTGTAACGCCAGCTAGTGCACTTTGAGTTTGGCTTGATAGATAACTTGCGTTGTCACTCACCGCTTTAAGTGAAAGTGAGTAAACTCCCGAAGGAATGTTTGAAAGTTCGTATTTCCCGCCCGACACTGTGACTGTCTTGTCTGTGCCGTTTGCACTTTGGTAAGTTAATTCATAGTGAAAATTTCCGCTTTGCGTATTGTCCCAAACAATGTATCCATCAGAAATTGAAAGTGTTGGAGCGTAAAGCCTTGTGAATGTAACTTTCTCGCTTTCGCCTTCAACCATAATGACATTAGCTTCGCTTTGCTTTGTGCTGACAACAACTATGTCATAAACTGTTTGTTTCATATCACTTAATTGTGACAAACTTAGTTTTAAACTGTTTGTTGTTGTCACTTCGCTAACAAGGCCATTGACAATAACCTTATAACTTGCCGTTTGGTCATCACTATTCCAAGAAAGCACTCCACTTTCATCGTCAAAAGAAATATCTTTTGGTGCACTGAGTATTTGAACAGTTATTGGTTCGCAGTACTGTGAGCCATAGTAGTTTACGTGTCCGTCTGTTATGCTATCATTTGCTTTAACAGATATTTGATACTCGCCAACACTTTCAAAAGCAAGACTGTTTGTGTAGACAACTTGCTCTTCTTTGTCGCCAAGAGAATCTGTTATTTTAACTGTGTAGGAGTTTGCAACTGTGACGTTGCCATTTTGACTAATAAGGCTATGGTTCCAAATTATGCTCTTTGAACTTTTGTCATAACTAAGCCCGCTGACATTTTCAAGTGTGAGTGGATTTCCTGTGACTTTGACTTCAAGGTTGTCCACATAGTTTTCATATGAGACTTCAACAAAAGTTGTGCCCGCTCCAACCGCAGTGATTGTTGAATTTTCAAGCGTGACAACATTTTGGTCAAACACTGAATATTCAACATCGCTTTGGTCAATGTTTTTGAGCGATAAAATAGAAGAAATGTCAAAATCATCTCCGATTGACATTTCAATATAATTTTGCTGTAAACTCAATTCATAATTTTCACCACACGCAAAAAGCGTCACCATGGTGAATAAACAAAAAATCGACAGTAAGTATGAAGTTAATTTTTTCATAAACTCTCCTACACTTTTCGATTTATTTTAACACTATTTGCAATATTTTATCAAACGAAATAACATAAAATTATATATAAAATATTTATTACATAAATATGTTTCAAAAAAAATCTGCTATTTTTTGCCTAAAAATAATCAATTTTGACAATATTTTTCAAGTAAATCACGGCAAATCATAATGTGTTTTTGCTCATCAATTAGTATTTTTTTTAATAATAAAGCAACATCTTTTTCAGGCATTTTTGCGATTGACAATTTGTAATTTATTATGCTTTTTTCTTTTATTTCAATGACAAAATTTAACATTTCTACAATGTTTTTTGTGAATATTAAATTATTAAAAATATTTTTGTCAAAATCTATTTCTCCACCACTTTCAACAATTTTTTCGCCAAGTATTTTTTGATGCAAAACTTCGTCTTCACACATCTTCAAAAACACTTGTGCAAATTCACTTTGTTTGCCAAGAAGTGTAAAGTAAAAAGTTTTTAATTGCATACCACAAAAAATCTCGCCATAATCATCGGCATAAAGATTTTTTAATAGTCCCACAACATAGTTATTCACACATTTTGTTTATGAAAATATTTCAAAAAGTGTGACGGCATTTCAAGTTCAAATTTCAAATTGTTTAAGTATTCAAGTTTTTTATCGTCTATATTAAACACAATTTTGTATGCAACAAGGCACTGAGATTTCTCCCCATATTTTTTATTACGCTCACTGTCCCCATACTTTTCATCACCCAAAATCGGCAAATTTTCATGCGACAAATGTGCCCTTATTTGATGCATTTTTCCGTTTTCAATTATAGCTTCAAGAAGAGAAAGTTCGCCATTTTTTTGAAGAAAAGCATAAGAAGTAACAATTTTTTGAGCATTTTTTTGCATTTTTTCATAAATTTTCACATATTTTTCATGTTTTTCTAAATATCCCACAAGTGTTTGTTTTTTTAATGGCTTGCCAAAAACAATGGTAAGATAATATTTTTTCACATGATGTTTTTTAAATTGTGAAATTAAAATATTTAAAACTTCTTCGCTTTTTGCAAAAATAACAAGCCCTTCGGTGTTAAGGTCAAGCCTGTGAACTGCAAATATTTTTTTGTTATATTGCAAAAAGTATTCGTCACAAATATTGTACTCTCCGTCAACCACTTCAACTTTTTTGGGTTTGTTAAAAACGATTATATTTTCGTCTTCGTAATATATGTTCAATATGTCTTTCTTGTCTTCAAGATAAATTTCAATTTGCTCACTGCCGTCAAGTACAATATTTTCACTCACCCTAACGCCATTGACTTTTATGTCTTTTTTCCTTAGCGCACGCAAAAATGAGGAATATGAATATCCCCTAACATTGTCCTGCAAAAACTTTAAAAGCCTACACTTTTTTTGTGCAATCAGCATGTATTTGTTCATTTTTGTTCTAAAAAGATTATACAATAATATACTAACATATGTAAACAAAAACTATTTTAGTTTAGACAAAATAAATTAAATAATTATTTTATTTGATAATTTTCCTTAAATGTG
>CALWTH010000010.1 GCA_944384405.1 uncultured Clostridia bacterium | reverse complement strand
TTCTTTGGTTTTTGACGTTTAGTTATCTATATTCTAGCAATTAACCTTTTCTGTTACTTTCTATTCAGTTTTCATGGTTCATACCTACCCCTTGGGGTAGATAACGTCTTGATATTACCACACCTTCTACCCCATTGTCAATAACTTTTTTCAGTTTTTTTAAAAAATTTTGGAAAAGTTGTCATAAAAGATATTTTTATGGCATTTGTCGTTTTTTCATGCAAGATTTTTTTAAAAACAACCCCAAAATGTATTCACTTCGCATTATCATCTTTAAACCAACAAAAAAGAACTATACAAAAATACAGTAAGTTCTTTTTTATTTTATAGGTTCAAATAGTTAACATTTTAATTTTATTGCATCACAATATTTCCTAAACGACTGCGTGGCATGGCATGACAGTAAACACGGCATGACAGAAAAAAGAATTGTGACGCTTTTTTCACCACTTAAACTCAGATTGCCAAAAAGCAAGCAAGACGAGTCTTGGGGCAAAAACCGCACCAATCGGCACACTTTTGCAAAATTTTTTAGCAAAAGTTGTGCTTAATGTTTGTTTTTGCCCTTTTAAAAACCGACCAAACGAAAATGTACGCTTCGCTTTACATTTTGTCGGTACTTGCTTTGTAGGTTATTAAAATATCAATATGCGTTTGTTTTTTTACTGTTGCTTATATTGACAACCCTTTTTGGTACAACATGCTTTTTTCAGGAGTTTAGTTAACCTAAATGACTGCCAAAGACTGGCATAGCAGAAACAAAGTATTGCGACGCTTTTTCACCACTTAAACTCAGACTGCCAAAAAGCAAGTGAGACAAGGCTCGACAAGTCGTGTCACGCACGAGCGTACTTTGTACGTGACTGTGTGGCACGGCTTGGCAGTAAACGCAGTATCACGCAGTTTTTTGGCAGTCTGGTGCTATTTGTTTTCATCACCATGGTAAAAATCAAATGCTTGCATTATTTCATCAAGATCTTCTTTTGGATTTATTGCCTCTTTTAAATCAAAGCCACTTTCATTGACTTCTGGGACTGCTCGCACTTTTGACGTGATTATGTTTGCATAAGCGTTATTTTGTTCGTCACTTTCGCTTAAAAACTTATCCGCCAAATTGTCATATTCTCCGTTCAAATTTTCTTCACCTTCATATATTGGCTTGATAAGAGGTGCTTTGTCTTCAATCCTTGAAAGTTCAGTTTGCGCCGACAACATATCTTTTGGAAGTTGTTTCCTTTCAACTTTCACTTGCTTTACCGATTCTTTATTGGAATATGTACTGAGTTTATTTATAAGTGATTTTATTTTGTCAGTGTCATTTTTGATTGGTGTTGACATGCTGTATAGTTTATAATCTTCTTTTAAAGTGGATTTTATGTTGTCCTTAAACTCAGTTAAAAGTTTATTAACATTTTCAATTTCTTCAATTTGTGGATATTTTTCAAGTATTATGTTCAGTAGTTTTTCCCATTTTTCATACAAAAGTCCAAGTTGCTGAATTTTTAATTTATATACATTTTTCGAACTTCGTTCTATTTGTCTTGCCTTTTCTACTGCCGCAGTGAGTGCAATTGAAATACTTCTGTTTTTATCATCAATCTCTTTGTCTTTGCCAAGATATTTATCAAGTTTTTGGCTAAGCATTCGATTTTGTGTTTCAAGATCGGAGATATGTTGTTGTAAATCAACTATATATAAGTCGACTTCTTTTTTGTTGTAACCATTTTTTGATGAGGAAAAATTCATATTAGTTGCTCCTAGTGTTTATGTTTGCACGCTTTGCCATATTGGTGAGAACAAATAGTACAAGTGCCACTTGCAAAAAAACAAACTCCCACAAATTGACATATGCAAACTTGTATATACCCAATAATAACACCTCCAAAGTACATATTACAAACACTTTTAAGTGAATATTTTGACGAAAAATAGCAAATACGATAAGCGAAGCAAGTCCAAATATGAAGATATATACAGGATAAACATTGAATAAGTCAAATCCATAAAATTGCTTATATACTCCAAATACTCCTGCGAGCATAAAAAAACTTCCAAGCCAAAGTTTGGAATCTTGAACAAAAAAAGCACTTGTAAGAAGCAGCATAACCGCCACCAAAACAAGTGCCGTTGAAAACCAAATTTTTTGAAAAGCAGGCATAAACATAAGGACTATATAAAGTCCAACCAAAAACATATCAATTATTTTTAACAATATGTTTACTTTCATTTGCCTTTCGTCTTTTAGTGTAAATAACAATTAGAAAAATTATTCCAAAAGTCATTAATAAGAGGCTTAAAAGTTGTGACACTTTCATTGAACCAATATAAAGGCTATCACCTCTAAATGTTTCAATTATGCATCTTATCGCCCCATAGCAAATAAAATATAATGACATCATAACACCACGAGTTTTGACTTTATTTTTAAATAACCATAAAAACACAAAGAAGATAATAAAGTCGCATATACTTTCATAAAAGAATGTACTTAAATGCCACACTCCATCAATTTGTGTTGAAAGTGGAAACCACATAAAAGCAGGATTTGTTACTTCAATACCATAGCAGCAACTTGAAAAATAGCAACCAATTCTACCAATTGCCTGACCTAAAATAAGCGCCACAACAGCAATATCTGCGATGTCAATAAAATTTTTTTTGTGAATAGCGCAATAGAGAATGACACCAACTGCACCACCTAACACACCGCCGTAAATTGCCATACCCCCATTCCAAATTTCAAAAACTTCCCAAAATGTGTAAGAGTGGTCGCTGAAAATTACATAGTATAGTCTAGCGCCAACTATGGCGAGTGGCAAGACATATAATGCTAATAAAATTATGTCATCACTTTTCAAATTTCTGTATTTTGCTAGTTTACAGGCAACAAATACGCCAAGTACCATTGCAAACGCAATTAGTAGACCATAAAATTTTATTTCTAATCCAAATATTGAAAATCCGTCAATAACCAATTTCATAATAGTATATTATAATCACAAAAAACAAATTAGGTCAATAAAAAAACCTAGACAGTCGTTGTCTAGGTTGTTCATTATCTTTCTACCGTATGAGTTAATAGTGGTATTTCTTCCTCATCTTTAGTTGTTTGTTTAGTAGTTTTATTGACAATTGCATTAAGTTCATTAATTCTTGCGATAAGTTGACTTTCATTTTTAATGAGCATAGTTGTCATTTTACCTTTTTTTGTTCCATCAAGTTTATAATCTTGTGTTTGAACCATTAAAGGAAATCCATCTATTCCAATATTTTGTGCAGTCAAAGCATAATCTTTAAGTGCCAACAATTCTATATTATCAACAAGTTCGCTCGCGTTAGTTGATGCGCTAACTTCTTTTATTTGGTCATTATCACGAGATTTAATAGTGACAACTGTTGCTCCACGTCGCTTATTTTCATCACTATATCTTTCTTTGATTGAATTTTCAAATAATTGTTTTGCCTCTTGTGCAGTTTGGTAATTGTTGAAATTAACACTTGAACGTTCATCTGTTTTGATTGACATACTTGCTGGATTGTAATACTCAGCAGCAACATGATATCTTGGAGCAAAAGCAGAAACATCAGATATGTCTTCCTTTTCCATTTTCCTTTCAAGTTTTTGACTCATCTTGTCAAACTTTCTTGCTTTACCATCTTTACCACTTTGACTATACATGTCATTCATAAGCCCATATACATAACGCTTGCTTCCATATTTAAGTTGTTTGTTTGTGGCACCTATACGTTGTCTTGCGTATGTTACAGGAGAAATATTAAATTTGCTGAGTCTATAAGATGCTTTAGCAAAAATTCTCGCTGCTTTTAATGAAGTGTCTTTTGTTTTGATTAATGTGTTTTGATTTTTTGAAGTTTTGTCAAGTCCGACAGTTGCCATTTTTGCAACACTATCTGCGCTTTGTGCTTGAGCACGCTTTCTAGAAACTAGTCCTGAAATACTAAATGAAGTTGCAGCAACTCCAGCGCCAATTGCCACTCCAGCTGACAAAATTGCAATATCAAAAGCAATCATCTGGGGCAATAAAGCAACTGCTCCCATTCCAATTGCAACGGCGGCACCTGCCACAGCTAGACCTGCAATAACTAATGCTATTAATGAAAACTTTGTTCTTTTACGCATCTTTGCCATGTTTTCCCTCCATATTTTTCACTAAATTATACACTGCTTTGAAGTTAAAGTCAATACCTCATTTTTCACTTTTTTGAAACTTTGTGAGTGTTTGCAATTTGTATAAAATTTTTCGAATCTTTGTATAGTTTTTCTAAATTGAATCGTGCTCTTGTTTCTTTTGTAAATATATGCACCAAGATATCTTTAAAGTCAAGAACAATCCAATCTCCTTTAAATAGCCCATCACTATGCAAACAAACATACTTTTCAGAAAATAGTTGTTTGAACTTTAGTGCCAAAGTCTTAGCCTCCTGTGGATTTTGAATTGTCGCAATCAAAAGACGTTTTGCAGTTTTTGTCTTTTTTTCAATATCCAAAATAATAACATTGGTTGCATCATTTTGCACCAAATAATCTCCCATTTCTTTTACAACTTCATCAATGTCAACTTCCATTTTAACTCCATTTTAGTTATAATAGCATAAATCAAATATAATTGCAATTGTTTAGTTTGATTATATTTTGTCTATATTTATTATATGAAAAAATTGTTTATTTTTAAAACACTTGATGCCTTTTTTAGACTATTCATAATTTTTTTAATTGTGTTTGTATGGATAAGATATTTTGTTGATAGTTTTTGGATAAGCCTTTTTATCTCTATCTTGACAACTTTTGCGATAGATATTGTTTTTGCATATTTGAAAAATAAAAAACAAAATAAATTAAACATAAAAAAACAAGAGCAAGAAAATATTGATGAATATATAAATACATTTATTTATTGCGATAAAAAATATTGTATAGATTTTTTCTATAAACTATGCAGCAAAAATTACAGCACAATAAAAAAAAGTAAATATTTAATAATTTCCCATCCAGAAACAAACATAATTTTATATCCTATTTTTTTGTATAGACAACTTTGCGTTGATGATGTTATTGAATGCTATAATACTGTTAAAAAAGAAAAGCCAAAAAGAATAATAATTTGCACAAATTCATATGAAAATAATGTTTCAAAATTCACTTCAACTCTTGGTATAGAAACGCTTTTACTAGACAAACAGCAAACATATATTAGCCTTTTAAAAAAATATGAAATGTATCCAAAAATAACTAAAATAAATAATGCAAATAAAATGACGTTCAAACAAATTATTTTATTAGCACTGGACAAAAAAAGAGCAAAATCATATTTTATTTCTGCCCTATTTTTGTTATTTTCAAGTTTTTTTGTATACTATAAAATATACTATTTAATTTTTTCAACTTTACTTTTAATAATGTGTTTTTTATGTCTTGTTTCTTTCAAATTTAATAAGCCAATATCGCAACAAATTTTAGATTAAGTTTTTATGTTATGTACTAACTGACAATGTGTCAGTTAGTTTAATTTCAAACAACGCAGTCAAGGTCAATATAATGAGATGTTGTGTCGAGTTCAAATGTTCGCTTTGAACAAATGTTTGTTTTATCTTGTGTTTCTGCAATTTCTTCAGGCAAAACAAAGTGAATATTTTTAAGCGTAATATCAGAGCAACAATCTCTGTTATGTGCAACTGCAAAAGTTTTGTGTCCTTTAATTACCCTATGTCCGCCTGTTGTTTCATAGAGTGCAAGACCTACCGCGATTTGTTTCGCTGGTGCAACATGCTTTATTGTTAAACAAACATTTAAAAATCTTCCAACACTAAACAAGTCTTGGTCAGCAAGGTCAATTTTTTTATTATTTTCGCCGGAATCAAACACAACTGAGTGCGTAATTTGGTCATTGACGTCTACCGAATAACTTGGTATTGTTTTTTGCGTTTCTTGGCTCATTTTTTACCTCCCAAATCAATATATTTTAGGAGTACTTAAAAGGTTACACTATCTAAGACTGAGCCCATCATGAAAGGCGTTTCCCACCTTTTCCCCAACAACCAAATAAGCGTTATTGACTGAGTCAAAGCAAATTGGCCTTAATTTTTTGGGATCAATTTTTCCATCAGTCAGTATACTTTCATCGGCGCAGACATTGACAATTTTTCCAGTCATTATGCAACTTTTTTCATCATATGACACAAGTTCGCATTCAAGTGTCATTGGTAACTCATTAATAATTGGAGCATTAACAAACTGACTTTTTGAAGCAGTAAGTCCACTTTTTTCAAACTTGTCAACAACATCATTTGCAGAGACAACTCCAAAATAATCACACTCTTTAACATGCTTTTCATCTGCCACACTGACGGTAAACGCCTTTGATTTTAATATATTTTTTACAGTCTTGTGATAAGGAGAAAGACACATTGAAATTTGAGCCTCCTCGCTTATTCCGCCCCATGCAGCGTTCATTGCGTCAACAACGCTGTTTTCATCATAACTTGCAATGATTAAAACTGGCATAGGATAAAGATATGTTTTTGCACCAAAATTTTTTCTCATAATATCACCTCTTCATTAAAATATTTATATCACATTTTTATGCTTTTACCAAATTTTAACTAAACAAAAAATGTCATAATTTTTAAAATAGCAACGACACCAAAAATATTATCAATATGTGTGCTGGATAAAATATATAAAACAAATATTTTGGAGCACCTTTACCTTTTTCTCCATTATAACACATCAAAAGTGGCAAACTAAGAAGTGCAAACAAACTTATATAACTTGAAAGTTGATAAAAATCCAACATTACAAAAGTTATAAGCCAATAAAATACCATGAGCAAAAATGAAATTGCCCACATCAAAACTTTTGCATACCTAACTGTGCTATGATTAAAAGCATAAAATACCACAGGCAAGAACACACCATAAACCCCATAAGATATTGGAATACCCATGAGCGAAAGAGAAAAAACAATCACGCCAATTGCAAACATAAAAGTGTAGTACATAAATGAATAGTTAGGATATTTTCTTGCCATATCCAATATACACATTAAACCAATAGAAATAAGAAAAGTGAAAAGTATGTTAAAATCAAACAAATATTGATTTAGTGCAAAATAATAAATTGGCTGAGATATGATAGCAAAAATTGTCAAGAGCAAGATGTATCTTTTTTTATTTTTTGTGTAGTACCAACCCTCTGCGACAAAAAAAGCAAATATAGGAAAAGAAAGCCTTCCGATAATTCTTAGCACAACATAAAGCCAAGATATGCCAAGATTTTCATAAAACTGCACACCAAAAATTGCACCAATGTGGTCAACAAGCATTGTCACAAGCGCTATCCACTTAAGTGTGCTCCTGCTTAAAAATTTTATTTTCACACAAACATTTTACCCATAACAAAAAATATATCAAACTATTTCGTTATTTTTTTTGCATATTTTTTGTATTATGATACAATAAAAACATTGACAAAAGGAGAAACGCTATGGAAAAAAATCAAAATGAATGGAACGGATTTGTAGGAGAAGATTGGAAAAATTCAATAGATGTAAGTGGCTTTATTGACCAAAATTATACAGAATACACAGGCGACGAAGGCTTTCTTGCTCCAAAATCACAAAAAACAACTGCCGTTTGGGATAAATGTAAAAAACTTCTCGAAAAAGAGAATAAAAAAGGTGGATGCCTAAATGTTGAAACAAACATTCTAAGTGGCATCACCGCCTTTAAACCAGGATATATTGATAAGAAAAATGAAGTCATTGTTGGACTTCAAACTGATGCACCACTAAAACGAATTGTAAACATGTATGGTGGCACAAAGATTGCACTCAAAGCACTTGAAGCACATGGGTACAAACTTAATCCAGAAGTTCAAAAGCACTTCATAGCATACAGAAAGACACATAACGATGGCGTTTTTGACGCTTACACACCAATCATAAGGCGTGCAAGAAAAAATGGACTTTTGACGGGACTACCTGATGGATATGGTCGCGGAAGAATTATTGGAGATTACAGACGCATAGCACTATATGGAATTGATAGACTTATTGAAGAAAAGCAAAAAGATCAACAGCAGAACTTTTTGGACGAAGACAACCTTGAAGAAAACATAAGACTTCGCGAAGAGGTTAGCGAACAAATTCGTGCACTTAACCAAATCAAAGAAATGGCAAAAAGTTATGGATACGATATCTCTCGCCCTGCAAAAAATGCACAAGAGGCAATTCAGTGGTCATATTTTGGATATCTCGCCGGTGCAAAAGAAAATAATGGTGCTGCAACATCAATGGGACGTGACGCAACATTTTTTGATATCTATATTGAACGTGATTTAAAAAATGGAACATTAACAGAAATTGAGGCACAGGAACTTGTTGACCAGTTTGTAATTAAACTAAGACTAATCCGTCACCTACGCACTCCTGAATATGATGAACTTTTTGCAGGAGATCCAACTTGGGTTACCGAAAGTTTGGCAGGAATGTTTGATGACAAACATAGTTTTGTGACAAAAAGTTCTTTTAGATTTTTACACACACTTGAAAATCTTGATCCAAGTGCAGAGCCTAACCTGACAGTGCTTTGGTCAAAAAATTTGCCAATGGCTTTCAAAAAATATGCTTCAAAAATTTCAATTCGTACAGATTCAATACAATACGAAGGTGACGACACAATGCGTCCACTATACGGTCATGATTATGCAATATCTTGCTGTGTTTCTTCAATGAAAGAAGGAAAACAAATGCAGTTTTTTGGTGCAAGATGCAATTTGGCTAAATCGCTTTTGTATGCAATAAATGGTGGATATGATGAAATCAGTGGTATGAAAGTCATAGATGGCGTTGAAAAAATTGATGATGAAGTACTTGACTATCAAAAAGTTAGAAAAAATTATAGCAAAATTCTTAAAACAATAGCAAAAATATATGTTGATGCAAACAACATCATTCACTATATGCATGACAAATACGCATATGAAGCAAGTCAAATGGCACTTCATGACACCCACGTTGAAAGACTTATGGCTTTTGGTGTTGCAGGCTTTTCTTGTGCAGCAGACTCACTTTCTGCAATAAAATATGCAAAAGTCACCCCTATTAGAAACAAAGACAACATTGCAACAGACTTTAAAATTGAAGGTGAATTTCCAAAGTTCGGAAATGATGACAGTCGCGTTGACGACATTGCAGTTGAACTTATTCAAGAATTTTATGACTGCTTGAAACAACATAAATTATACAGAAACGCAAAAGCAACACTATCTCTTCTCACAATTACTTCAAATGTTATGTATGGCCTCAAAACTGGAAGCACTCCGGACGGAAGAAAGGCTGGGCAAGCGTTTGCTCCTGGTGCAAATCCTATGCACGGCAGAGATTGTAGTGGCGCACTATGCTCACTTAACTCAGTTGCAAAAATACCTTTTGCAAACTGTTGTCAAGATGGCGTGTCAAACACATTCTCAATTGTTCCTTCTGCACTCGGCCATGACGAAAAAGAACAAATTTCAAATTTGGTAAATATTATTGATGGGTATTTCATTCAAGGTGCACAGCACATAAATGTCAATGTGCTCAATCGCGAACTTTTAATTGACGCAATGAACAATCCATACAAATACCCTAACCTAACAATTCGCGTTTCAGGATATGCTGTTAACTTCAACAAACTTGACAGAGCACATCAAGAAGAAGTTATTGCAAGGACTTTCCATGAAAAAAGATGAAGGATTCGTAACTGACATTGAAACAATGGGGCTAGTTGACGGCCCAGGAATGCGACTAGTGCTATTTTTGTCAGGTTGTCCACTTAGATGCGTTTATTGTCATAATCCAGAAACATGGAAATTGTCAGATTATACAAAAACACTTTCTTCTCAAAATGTGCTTGAGTTATACAATAAATTCAAAGTTTACTACGGTGAAAGTGGCGGAGTCACTTTCAGCGGTGGCGAACCTCTTGTGCAAGCAGATTTTGTACTAACCTGCGCAAAACTTTTAAAACAAAACAATATCCATACTGCTCTAGACACCTCGGGTTCTGTGAGCGGAGATTTTTCTAACCTTCTTGACTATATTGATTTAGTTATTTTGGACATAAAGGCAGTTGAAGACGACGAGTACAAAAAAATATGCGGAAAAACGCCTGAAAACTTTAAAAAATTTTTGACTGTTTGCCAACAAAAGAACAAAAAACTATGGCTTAGACAAGTAATAGTACCAAATATAAACGATGATGATAAACATATAAAAAGTCTTGCAAATTACATAAAAAACATTAAAAATGTTGAAAAAGTTGAACTTTTGCCTTATCACTCACTCGCAAAAAGTAAATACGAAAAGTTAAATATTCCATATAGACTTAACTCAACGCCAGACATGGACAAACAAAAATGCGCGCAGTTAGAAAAAAAATTAAAACAACTCCTTAACATAAGTTAATATCATTTCATATAACTAAAATATGAATTATATTGATGAAAAATTTTATGGACTTATCTTCACTTTGCAAAAAACTGATGTTTATGACCTCTACGCACACATGGTCAAAGGCTTTAAAAAAATACCAATTCAAACGCAAAAGTCAGTTGAATCATTTTTCAACCAATTTCAATATTGGGGCAAAATAGACATAGACAACGATTACTTTGAATGTTTTTATGAAAAGGCGAAAATTTTTAAAAGCAATTTAGATGATTATGTTTGGTTATATGAACATTTGTGCGATTTTAGGTCCAAACATCTTTTGTATGCAATTTTAAACAATTATTATAATTTTGACTTTGCAAATTTGCAGTATGCACAAAATTTTGCATTCAAGCAATATTTTGACCTTGACCTTGTTCCAAAGTGTGAAAATGAAGTGTTTGTAGACATCGGTGCATACACTGGCGACAGTGTGTTATCTTTCATATCTTCTTATGGAGAAAAGGCGTTTGACAAAATTTATTGCTATGACATAACAGAAGAAATTTTTACAGAAATGCAGAAAAATTTGCAAAAATATCACAAAATAGAGTACAAAAACATGGCTGTAACCAATTTTGTTGGCAAAATTGGTGTTGAAGCAAATAATTTTTCAAGTTCAGCAAATATGACTTCACTGTCGTCAAACAAGGTTGTTGAAGCGACAACTCTTGATAGTGACATACAACAAAAAATAACCATGATAAAAATGGATATTGAAGGCGGTGAAGTAAATGCTTTGCTGGGAGCAAAAAATCATATCAAGCAAGATTTACCAAAACTTTTTATCTCTGTGTATCATAACAATACTCACCTTTTTGAAATACCAAAACTCATATATTCAATCACACAAGACTATAATTTTTATCTTAGATACTATGGCGGTTGTGTTTATCCAACAGAAATTGTCCTTATATGCCTACCAAAATAACGGTTGACCACTCCTTCAACCGTTTTTTATATAAGTTTATAGAAAAATTAGTTATATAAAAAATAATTGACTTATATTATTTTATTTTGTATATTTTTTACATGAAAAAATGTTTGTTTGCTTATAACCCACAAAGCGGTAAAGGTAAAATTATCAAGCGTGAAAAATTTATAGTTAATTCATTGTCCACAAAATATGATGTCACAGTTTTACGTTCTCAGTATATAGGTCATATTGGCGAATATATCTTGCAATATGGTGAAACTTTCGACACTATTGTTGTCGCAGGTGGTGATGGTACTTTAAACGAAACAATTAACAGTGTCGTTAGATTAAGTAAAACAATTCAAATTGGTTACATACCTTGTGGCACAGTAAATGACGTTGCTCATAGTCTCAATATTCCAAGAAATGTAAAAAAAGCGCTTAAAGTTATACTTGATGGAAAAGTTTTTTTACACGATATTTTTAAATGTAATGACAGGTACGGAATATATGTTTGTTGTAGTGGCATATTTACAGAAGCTAGTTATGCAACATCACAAAGTTCAAAAAGAAAAGTCGGCAAACTTGCGTATGGTTTGCATGGTATCAAAAAAATTTTCTCGACAAACTCATTTGATATTAAACTTAGCTATGAAAATGGCGAAATTTGTGAGAAATGTTGCCTTATGCTCATATTAAATTCAAAAAACGTTGCAGGTTTTAAGCCAAATAGACATGCAGTTTTAAATGATGGCAAAGTTGATGTCGCGCTTGTCAAAGCAAAAAAAAATCGCGTCAGACTTTGTGACATCTTACGCGTGGCAAAATTATTTTTATTTGGATTACCCCAAAAAAGTTCCAAAAATATTCAAGTTTTTAAATTAAGTTCTCTTAAAGTTGAAACAGGTGATGACTTAGCAATAAACATTGATGGTGAAAGCCTTGAAAAAGGAAGTTTCGAACTACGTGTTTATAAGCAAAAAATAGCAATTTTTGTACCTAACAAATAGTATGACACTTAATATGTTGCAACCAAACAAAGTTTGTGTTATACTACTTTAGTATGACCTCGTAGTAAAACAGGATATTACGGAGCCCTCCTAAGTACCGACTTGGACTAAAATAAAACAGCTACATATCCCTAAAATACTGACAATTCACAACAGTATAGACTATCAATTCTAACTCAAGTCACCCGAATTGCACCCAAACCAATAAAAACCATTATATGTGGCTATAGCTCAGCTGGATAGAGCGATCGCCTCCTAAGCGATAGGTCGAAGGTTCAAATCCTTTTAGTCACACCAATTTACATAAAAAAGACGCCTATTTAAGCGTCTTTTATTCTTCTTCTAAAAACTCAGTTTCTTTTTTTGAAGTTACCGAATATTCTTGATTTGTCAATGGTGATATTAAAATATCATCATTTAATAATTTTATAAAAATCTTAACTTTTTCAATTGTATTAACAACAATACATCCTTCATTATTAAATAATTTTTTATATGTAGGGCAAGTTTGCGCATTTTTTATTATCGCTTCTTTAGGAACATTAAAAATTGGAGAATTTGTAGCTTTCATTAATTGTTTGCTAATAGTGATTTTTTTATTTTCTTCAATTAGTTTTGCCATATCCTCTAAAAGACCAGTTTCTTTAACTCTTTCAATTGTTTTATCTGCAGACTTAATGATATAGTCATTAAAAGAATATTTACTTTGTAACATTTTCCAGTTTTGAACATAAAGTTCTTGTTCATAAATAATAAAATCAACTCTTTTTTCAACTACAAATATATTATTTTTGGTTTGAGAGAATGTGTTTCCACTTCTAATTAGAGGAACTTTTCCATTTCTTTTAATTAATGAAGCTGGAAAAATGTTTTGATAACAATAGATACTATTTTCACCATCAGATATTTTAATCATAAATGCAACAAAATCACCATATGTAATTTGATATGGATTGTTTATATTGTCATTAAATGATACAAAGTCTAAGCCTTCTATTTCTTTATAGTCTGATAATGTATAAATTACATTCTTTTTTTCAGTTGCTATTTGACTTATATCTAAATACTCTACTTCATTTGAAAAATATTTTATATCAACCGCATCAATAATATTTTGTTGAATATCCAAAACAGCATCTTCATGAAGTTCAAGCTTATTAATTTGATAACCATTTTGATTATTTGTAATAACATAAACACATGTTGATAAATTTGTTGCTCTAATTATGTTTAAAATATCTTCTTTCATTATTTCTCCTTAGCTATATAAACATTATCACTAATTTTTTTCTTAATGATATAATTTTCTTCTTTTATTGTGCTTTTTGTAATTGCTATTATTTCTTTCCCCTCTGTTTTAATTTCATACAAATTATATTTTAGTAATGTTAAAATAGGGTTTTTGTAATATAATGTTGTTCTCATTAACAATAGTAAAATCAAACTTAATGTTATTATACAACATATTGATTGATTTAAAACTGTAAATTCAGAGAAACAAATAGGAATTATAAAGGTTACAAAAAATAATAAACTTTCTTCATTAATATTTTTTGCCTTATCTACTTTTGTGTGTGTTTCATTTCCATATTTTTTAAAAGAGTTAAAAGAAAAGTAAAATATAATTGACATGATAATAAGTAGAATCATTAAAATCTTCATTACGACCACATACCAATTATATAACCAAAATTCTTCAACTGAAGTAAAGTCGTTCCATTTGTTAAAATTAAAAATTAATAACAACAAATATAATGGAAAGAATGATTGTATCGACAATTTAAATTTCATTATTTTCTCCTTGTTTTTATATAATAACACATATATTAAACTTTTTCTATATATCTTGCCATTTTATTCAAATATTTTATTTAATATCTCACTTGCGTGAATGTCTGAGTTTTTTATGAAGTGGCTATAGAAGTCGCTTGTGGTTGACGCTTTTGAGTGTCCTGCACGGGCAGATACTGTTTTCATATCTACTCCTGCATGAGTATATTATTGAAAGAACAATATATCTTCCAAAAGAAAAATTTATACACTTTAGAAGTCATTTGATAGAAGATAATGATGACCTTATTAATTACAGGAATGAAATGTATGTTGATGAAAATGATGTCTGGCATGTGCTGATGTTTTGCTCAATGATTGCCGATATTATGCTCCTGGTACACAGCGATGGCGAAGGTTATGCCAAATATGTTTCTATAATTTCTAATGGAGGTGAAAAAGTTGAACCACGTTTTACAACTAGTAAGAGATACACTAGAAAACGAGAAAATAAGCGCAGAAGAACAACTGCAACTAAATAAAATAGCGAACTCGAAGACAAATTCGTGAAAGATTTCTCGAAAGAAAAATGGCGAGAGTATTTTAATCTGGACATAGAAAAAGGTCAACTTCATAACCTTGAAATTGACCATGTGATTGAGATTACTTATAGAGTTGTTAAAGAAATTATTAAATAATATCTAAAAATCAGTCTATTTTAGTAAATTCTTTATTTTATCTTCTAAAAGTTGCTTTCTTGCTTGATAGAATTCTTCAAAACTACTTAATTCTAAAGAAATATTTGTGGGAATAAACGAATTTGTAATAAATTCTTCTTTTTGTAATTCGTTCTTTTGATTGTAATAATCAATTAAAGGCATATCGTTTTTACTGCCATTGCTTCTTCCCTCTAATAATTGTAGATTAGGCAATTTATTTCGTAATGATTTCCATCTAGTCCAACTTTCAATAGAAACATTAAGAGGTTTACTTTCATCAAATCTATCATATGGATGCAAATGGTCTTGTTCGTATTTATACTCATTATTTAACCAATGTCTACTTAGATAGTACAATATTTCACCGGCTGTTCTAGAACCTTTTTCAACTGAAAGCAAATCATCAAGTTTTCCTCGAGTGACAGCTAATTCAACCATTTGATCTAACATATCTATTGTGATCTTACTATTAAAACTGTTCATGTTTGTTTTCATTTGTTGTAATTTTGCTGTTGTTCCAGATTGAAAATATGAAAAGAAAATTGATCTTATAATATATGCTCTAATATCATCTACATAATCTTTATATTCGTTAGGGTTATAATAAATCATATATATAATTGGTAGAAGAACGTTCCATCCATTAATAAATCTTTTAATATCAATATTTAATTCTTTAAGTAAAGATGATAAATTGTGTAAAGCTTTTTTAAAATCGCCCCAATTATTCATTAAATCTGTTGCTATGGATTTGCTAATTGTGGATTTAATAACATCTCCATACAACATCAAAGCCGTTCTTACAATAAAGTCCGATCCAAAACCGTAAAAATCATCTATTAGAATTTTGCCAAACTCCTGTCTTGCTTGTGGCCAATAAGCTTCCAAGATTGACATCGTGATGTCAGATTTTTTCAACTGTTTGCCACCACTATTAAATCTCACAAACATCTCAAGAGCATCATCTTGTTTCATATCTATAATTTCTGTATATCTTATCAGTTTTTCAATAAATATCTTATTATACAAGCTATTAAGTATGTTTCTAGCATAATTTTTACTATCTTCAGGAACTTTGGATATTGCTTTTTCTATATACAAAGATCTATCTTCGTCACTCATATCTTTAATATCTAATATTTTTCTAATTTCAAAACAAGTAGGGCTAACCATTCCAACTTTGGTGCTAAACTTTATATCGAATTTTTTACTATTGTATTCTTCATCATCAAAAGAAATTTTATTTTTATTAAGTTCAATAAACAACTTTGCAATAATTCCACCTCCATATGATTTCCTAGAGTTTTTGGGTCTTATATACAAGTCTCCAAACAAGGAAATATATAGGGCTGTTAATCTTTGCTGCCCATCAAGAATTGCTGTATCATTATATCTCGTGTCAATGTTAGATAAAGAATAATTATTATTATCAGCATCGGCTTGCAGTCTACTATTAAATGTTACTCTTTCTAAAAAAGACATAAAATACGTATCCCAAGTAGTATTGGAATCGTCTACATGCCAAAATAAAAAATTAGATATAGGGTAGTCCAATAAAATTGAATCCCATAACTTTTCGATTTGTTCCATATTCCAAACAAATTGACGTTGAAATGCAGGAATTATAAATTTTCCATTTTTTATTTTTTCAGTTGCTTCCCAAATACTTAGTTCATTGTTAATTATTGTGCTCATATTTACTCCACTATAATGTTTGAAAACTATATTAACATATTTAATGAAAATTTTCAAGTTTTGATAAAAATAAAAAAGTAACATATTTCCAATTTGCACCCAAACGGTGAAATTGGTCAAAAGTGC
>CALWTH010000009.1 GCA_944384405.1 uncultured Clostridia bacterium | reverse complement strand
AAAAAAAAAAAATATCCAACAACAAAAAAATAAAAAAAAAAAAAAAAAAATTTTGTTAAAAAATGTAAAAAAAAAAAGGGGGGGGGGGGGGGGTAAAATTGTTATAAGCCACCAAAAGGTGTCGTTTTGGCCTCGCGTACTTTGTTTTTACGGGCTAGGCTACACGAAGATATGGTGATTGGCCATTTTATTTAACTTGGTTAGATAAGCCATAAAAATGCTAAAATGGTTCCTTTTGGGTATTATAAAATTAAAAGGGGAAAAAATGAGTAAGAAAAGAAGTAGATTGTTTATGTCATTTGTAGCACTAGCGTTTTGTGTCGGCGTAATGTGCTTCGGCGTATATGCAGCAACAAGTGTTAGTTACACAATAAGTGGTCACATATCATATGAAGTAAATGATGTCTTCGTTGATATTGAAACATCGTTATACAAATCAACACAGAATTATCAAGACAGCATGTATAACATGGCATCTGAACTTTTGAATTTGGATGAATATTTTAATCTTGACAAAACAGACATAATTTCTTCAACACTTGAAAAAACTAGTTTTGTTGATAGTTTTTCAAATCGCAATACAATAAGTGGAGAAGAAATAGATGTTGTGACATCACAAGAGCAGTTGCCAATAGACTTTGGCTCGTATGCACAAGACAAGTCATACGCTTATTATATTGTAATAACGGTAAAGAACTATGGTTCAAATGTGATAAGTGGCAAACTTAACATAGATAGTTTGTAAGCAGAAGGTTTAAATATTTATGTTGCACCACTTCAAACAATGGAAGATATTGATGCAGGAACAAGCACAACACCATCGTCATACTCGTTTGTTGTTTGCCTTGCGCTAAAAGATGTATCACAGTCAACAAATGCTCAGTTTGACAATTTGACATTAACCATCAACAATCATAGTCTTCAAGATGAAGTCAATTATGACGACTTTGTGTTTAACTATGATGATTATGATTATTATGAGTTTGATGTTTGTACAATAGCAGAATATACAGGTAGTGAGACAAAAGTAATTTTCCCAAAAACTGATCCTAATGGAAAACTAATTAACATGATAGGTTATGATGAATCGTCTGTTTTGCCAAGTGGAACACTTGAGGTCTACGTGCCAGACGGAGTTAATTATATAGGTTCATGTGCGTTTGATTCGATTTATGAAACATTAAGATTTTTGTACTTGCCAAATTCAATAAAATCTATAGGGGCCGCTAATACCTATTTAGGAATTTCACCAGCATTCATTTTGCCATCACAGTTTGGCACAGGCGGACAGGGAGAAGGTTTTATTGATCCAGACGAAACAGCAATTGTCAGAGGAGGTGCTGTTTCTTATGCAATTTCTTCAAGTTCAGACTTGTTCGCTACTAAGGAAGGATTGATTGTTTCAAAAGGCAACACAGAACTATCATATTATCCATTAGCACGCACTGGTGCTTTTGAAATACCATTGGGGGTAACAAGTCTAGGAGACTATGCCTTTTCACAATGCACAAGTTTAACTGAAGTTACAATCCCAAGTGGAGTGACAAGTATAGGATGGGGGACCTTTTCTTATTGCACAAGTTTAAGTGAGATAACAATCCCAAGCAGTGTGGAAAGTATAAGCGGTCCTGCCTTTTTAGGCACACCATGGCTTGAAATTCTACAAAGTGAAAATAATGGTATAGCGACGGCAAGTGATGGAACAAAATTTGCAATAGATATACCAACGACGATAACAAAAATTGACCTAACAAATGTTAAAGTTATAGCAGGAAATGCCTTTTATAATTGCTCAAGCTTGAGCTCAGTTACAATCCCAAGCAGCGTGGAAAGTATAGGAAGAGATGCCTTTTCTAATTGTAACAGTTTAAACTCAGTAACATTTGAAGCCAGCGACAGTGTTTGGACTCTTGATGATAGCAATAATACGGAAATTAGAGTTAATGAGCACAATGCAAGTGTATTGGCAACATATTTAACTAAAAGTACGTACGTAACACCACCAGGATATTGCGATTATACCTGGACTAAAAACTAAAAATTTAACTTAATAAAGAAAACGCAAGCGCGAAACATCGCTTGCGTTTTTTGCTGAAAAGTAAGGAAATGTTGAAAAGCAGTTTTTTATTGAGGTATTAAAAATCATGAGTATTGACTTTTAGTGGGCTATTATATTATCAAATATTTGTTTACATTTTTTTAATTTCAACATATAATAAACATAATGAATATGTTGAGTAGATACTTGACATTAGCGAATGAAAAACTTTTATGATATAATATTGTTGGAGTAGTTGTATGAAATCTTTAAAACAAAAAATGCCTTTTGTTATTGCGCTGACGGTGTCGATTATTTCGATTTTGTGTATGTTTTTTGCATACCTTGTTGTGCCAAACATATCTGGTATTAACGGATTTGCACTTGCCGATGTGACCGGAATGGGCGCATGGGGAGTGCTTGCACAAATTTTTCATGTGCTTGTGTTTATTCTTATTGCCTTTGTTTTAGTGGTATCACTTCTTGAAATTTTGAGTGCGTTTAAACTTGTGAAGTTTGAGGTGACATTTAGGAAAGTTACATCTTACATTTTAGTTAAACTTGCAACTATTGTCATTATTTTGTGTTTGTTTATTGAAATGTTATTTTTGTGGTTCACAATTTTAGCAAATCCTGGGCTTGTGTTTGGAGCAGGTGTTTTTGTGGAACTAGGACTATATATTTTGGGCTTTGTGCTTATGTTTTATTTTGAGCGCACAGGTGAGTTTGTAGATGAAGAAAAGCAAAACGCTATTGAACCTGATGTAATAATTGAAACGCATGATGATGACGGCGAAGAAGTTGATGAAAATGAGTAAAAATATTTGACAAAACATATTTTTGTTGTATAATTTGTGTGTAATTTATCTATAGAAAAGACACGCAAATTAAACTACTTTTCGTAGAGAATGGCGAACGTGGCTGAAATTCGCCTGAAAAGATTTAATGTTGTACCACTTTTTTGGATAAGGGCTTGTGGCACCAACGCCACAAAACAAGTTGACAAACTTTTGTTTGTAACTAAGGTGGAACCGCGCGAAAGGTTTTTGCGTCCTTAGAGTTTAACTCTAATGGACTTTTTTTATTTAAAAGGAGAATTTATGGAAAACGAAGAAAGAAAAGATTTAGAGTACAGGTCAAGACACACGATGTCGCATGTTCTTGCGGCTGCTGTAAAAAGCATTTTTGGTGACGATGTTAAGTTTGGTATTGGGCCTGCTATTGACAATGGTTTTTATTATGACTTTGATATGGAGCACAATCTCACACCAGAAGATTTTGACAAGATAGAACAAAAGATGCACGAAATTATCTCACAAAATCTTGATATGACCAAAAAAGTCATTTCAAAAGACGAAGCACTTGCAATGTTTAAGGACCAACCATACAAAGTTGAACTTATTAACGATTTGCCACAGGGTAGTGAAATTTCTATTTACAGCCTTGGAGATTTGTTTGTCGACCTATGCAAAGGGCCTCATGTTGAAAACACAAAAGTTTTGAGAAGCTTTGCTTTCAAGATAAACAGAGTGTCAGGTGCATATTGGCGTGGTAGCGAAAAGAACAAGATGATGCAACGAATCTATGTCTATGGCTTTTTAGACAAGCAAGAACTAAAAGATTATATAAAAATGCTTGAAGAGGCAGAAAAGCGTGACCACAGAAAACTCGGCAAAGAACTTGGATTATTCTTTTTGTCTGACTATGCACCAGGTATGCCATTTTATATGCCAAAAGGCGTTATAATCAAAAACGAACTCATAAAGTATTGGCGTGAAGTCCATCAAAGAGCAGGATATCTCGAAATTGAAACTCCTATGGCAATGAATAGAAAACTTTGGGAGATTTCGGGGCACTGGGACCACTACCAAAACAATATGTACACCTTCAAAGTTGAAGATGACGACTTTGCAATAAAGCCAATGAACTGCCCAGGCGGACTTGTATATTACAAAGAAAACTTGCACTCATACAAAGATTTTCCTCTTCGTGTTGCAGAACTTGGAAAAGTCCATCGTCAAGAGGCAAGTGGTACACTTCACGGACTTTTCCGTGTTAGATGCTTTACACAAGATGATGCGCACATATTCTTAAAGGCTGACCAACTTGAACAAGAAGTCAAAAACATATTGTCTATTGTTGACGAGATGTATGCAACATTTGGACTTACCTATCACCTTGAACTTTCAACAATGCCAGAAAGCCACATAGGTGACATAAAAGACTGGGAGTTTGCAGAGAGCAGTCTAAAAAGTGCGTTAGAGCACATCGGCAAAAGTTATGTTATCAATGAAGGAGATGGTGCGTTCTATGGGCCAAAGATAGATATCCACATCAAAGACGCCATAGGCAGAACATGGCAATGCGGAACTATCCAACTTGATATGCAACTTCCAAAGCGCTTTGGCATCGACTATGTTGACGAAGACGGCGAGAGAAAAGAACCACTTATGCTTCACCGTGTTATTTATGGCTCAATAGACAGATTTTTGGGTATCATCACAGAGAACTATGCAGGTGCTTTTCCAACATGGCTAAGTCCTGTTCAAGTTGAAATCGTGCCAGTGAGCGAGAAGTTCTTATCCCAGTGCGAGGAAATTGAAAAGACATTGAAAGACTGTGGTGTCAGAGCAGAACTAGATAGACGCAATGAAAAACTAGGCTATAAACTTAGAAGTGCTATTTCTCAAAAAGTACCATATGTTATTATAATGGGTGAAAATGAGATACAAAAAAATGTTGTGTCAGTAAGAAAGCGTGGGCAAGCTAACACTGTTGAATTTGCACTTAATGATTTTGTTTCACTTCTTAAAAATGAAATTGAAAAAAGGAGATAATTATGCGAGGTTTAATTGCATGTGCGGGCAAGAGCACAAGACTTTTCCCATCAACAAAAGTTTTGTCAAAACAACTTTTGCCACTTTATGACAAACCGCTTATTTACTATCCAATTTCTATGCTGATGAAGGCGGGCATCAAAGAGATTGCGATTATAACAAATGAAGACAACTTTGAACTTTATCAAAAACAACTTGGTGACGGCAGTGACTTTGGCATAAGTCTTCAGTATTTTGTTGACCGCAAGCCCATGGGCACTGTAGGCTCATTCAAGGTTGCACAAGATTTTGTGCGTGGGCAAAAAGTGTGCTTTGTGCTTGGTGACAACTTCTTTTATGGTGAGCAGTTTGAAAAAGAGCTAAAAAAGGCAGTAAGTTGCGGCAAGGGTGCATATGTGTTTGGTTATCCTGTCAAAAACCCTCAGGCATTTGGCGTGGCAGAGTTTGACAAGGACGGAAAGGTGACAAATCTTATTGAAAAGCCAAAAGATCCACCAAGCAATATGGCGGTTACTGGCATATATGTCTATGACGAAAATTGTCTTGACTATGCCTTTAAGTGTCCACTTTCAAAAAGAGGTGAATATGAGGTGACCGACTTAAACAATATGTACCTAAAACAAGGAAATCTTAAACTTGTAAAACTGAGCAAAAAAAATTATTGGCTTGATGCAGGCAATAGTGAATCACTTTTTATTGCAAGTATGTATGTGAGAAAGATGATAAAAAAGACTAAGCATCAAATCGGACACTTGGACGAAATTGCGTATAAGTGCGGATACATCTCCAAACAAAAGTTACAGCAAAATTACGAAACACTGAAAAAGACGGAATATGGGAAGTATTTGGAAAAGTACTTAAAATAGGTGAAAATATGTACGATGAACTAACAAAGCAAGATATCGAAAATATGCAAAAAGAAATCGACTATCGAAAAACTGTCGTTAGAGCGGACCTTCATGAAAAAATCATGGCGGCGAAAGAACTTGGCGACTTTTCTGAAAATTCTGAACTTCACGAAACAAAGCGTGCAAAGGGCAGAAATGAATCTAGAATTGCCTATCTTGAAAATATGATAAAAACTGCAAAGATTGTTGAGCACAGCACAAGAAGTGATATAGTGGGACTTGGAAGCACCGTTACAGTTCGTCTTGACGGCGGAAGAGAGATGACTTATCAAATAGTGACAACAATTTCGCAAGACGCACAAAATGGAAAGGTGAGCGTTAAATCTCCTTTTGCAAAGGCAATTTTTGGTAAAAAGGTGGGCGACAGGGCAAAAGTTGTCGTAAGTCCCGAATTTAGTTATTTTGTGGAAATTGTGAGTATCAAGGCGTAATAAAAAAACATTAAAAAACATACACTAGGCATATGGAACTAGTGTATTTTATTTTTCTTGGCATTGTGCAAGGGTTAACCGAATTTTTGCCTGTTTCGTCAAGTGGACATCTCGTTCTTTTGGACAAGATTTTTGGAGTTGAAACTGGTAACTTCATTTTTGTGTCAATTATGCTACACATTGCAACACTTTTTTCTGTTGTTATATTATATAGAAAAGAAATTTTTGAACTTATTCGTCACCCACTACAAAAAAAAGTTAGATTTTTAGTTGTTTCGACATTCTTTACAGGCATTGTGTTCTTGGCTTTTAAAAGTTTTTTCCTAAACGCTTTTGGCGGTGGACTTTTGCCAGTGTGCTTTATGGTCACTGCAATATTTTTGATGCTGACATATTTCAAAACGCAAAACCAAAAGATGTATTATGGCATGACATACTTAAAGGCAACAGGCATAGGGCTTATGCAGGGCGTGGCAGTACTTCCAGGGATATCTAGAAGTGGCTCGACCATTTTTGCAGGGACAATGCTTGGCCTTAGTAGTGATGAAGCGACATCTTATTCTTTTATACTTAGTATACCAATTATACTTTTGTCACTTGTGTATGAAGTCTATGACTGCGTTAAAAATAGCACTGTTATTTTTACTGGCTCTGTGCCTTGTTTAATCATATCCATTGTTTTGGCTTTTTTGTGCGGTATTTTTGCAATCAAAATCATGAAAAAGTTTGCAAAGACAAAAAAGTATTACATCTTTTCAATCTACCTTGCCGCAATTTCTATTGTTAGTTGCTTTGTTTAATTTCGAAAAGTTGAAAATATTTAAAAATACGCAAGCAAAAAAGTTTGCGTTTTTTATTTTTTGTGGTGCGAAATTGAAAAAATTTATAGATTTTAGAAAAGATTTTTAACCAAAAAAGTATCAAAAATAGACCAAAACACCATACTACGCACCGGGTGTTTACAAAAAGTCAAAAAAAGTGCAAAAAAAGTGAAAAAATATTGAATTTTTTTTGAAAAAGATGTTGACATGCCTTTTTTAATTGTGTTAATATTGCGGTGTTGCAACTCAGAAAGGAGATGCAATGTGGAGAGTTTGTTCTCCACTCAGTACCTTGACAACTGCATAATTTTAGATCAAATATCAGTAATTATTAATTACAAGTAAAATGTAATATGCATAAAACAATTACAATTTGCGTTGAGTAGATTTAACAAAGCAAAAATGCTGAGAATCAATCGTATATACCTTGATTAGATTAAGCTACAATGAGCATATGGTGGATGCCTTGGCACTAGGCGCCGACGAAGGACGTGACAAGCTGCGATAAGCTGCGGGTAGTTGCACATGAACTGTGATCCGCAGATTTCCGAATGTGGCAACACACTACCGTTAATCTGGTAGTATCATACTCACGAATTCATAGTGGTATGAGGGGAACCCAGGGAACTGAAACATCTAAGTACCTGGAGGAAAAGAAAGTAAATCAACGATTGCGAAAGTAGTGGCGAGCGAAATTGCAAGAGGCCAAACCAAGGGTAGTAATATCCTTGGGGTTAGGACACCGTAATTGACCGAGTTTGGTAGGTGAATACTTCTGGAAAGTTGTACGAAACAGGGTAATAGTCCCGTAACTGAAACCGAACAAGGCATGGGTGTATCCAGAGTAGCACAGGGCACGTGTAACCCGGTGTGAATGTGGGAGGACCATCTCCTAAGCCTAAATACGACCTAGTGACCGATAGCGTATAGTACCGTGAGGGAAAGGTGAAA
>CALWTH010000008.1 GCA_944384405.1 uncultured Clostridia bacterium | reverse complement strand
CCTGAATTAGTGATTTCGCTGTTTGTAATGTCAATTTGCCCAGCGCCCCACGCATAGATGTTGCAGTTATAACTATCGGTTGCCACAACATTATTTATCAATGTATAGCAGTTATTTCTATATAAATGATAATTGCTGTTATTTCCTTGTGGGAAGAAACTGATATAAAATGATGTAATATTCATATTATCTAATGTTGTATTTATATTATCAGTCTTCATCATAATAAGTCCACCCGCTTTAACTGTTGTCAAAATTTCTTCTTCACCTTCTGCGGCTGTTGACTTGTTAGCATTACCAAAAAGATTAAAGTTTTTGATAATTGCAACAGAATTATTTTTATAATCCTCTTCTTCAAGAAGCCCACTTGCTGTTCCTTCTATCATAAATAATTGAGCGTGGCTTTCACCACCGCCAGGCTGCCATGTGTTTGAAATATATGTAACATAAGGCATATCACTTGCATCAATAGAATAATAGTTTCCAATCATACTGAAAGTTTCGTTTTTGCCGACATTGTGTTGCAGGATGCTAGAATAGTCTTTAAATGAACCATCAATATCATTAGCATTCAAAATATCATAATCAGATTGATTTGTAGCACCAAAAGCATCCATTTCTTCTTCTGTATAGAAGAAACTACTTGGAACACTATCTTTTGTAATTGTTAAATCTGTATGCAAAATAATGCTGTCAACATCTGTTGATATTCCATTTTCAGATTGAATTTCTGCCCATGGAGAATTTGAACGATTATCCATTGCAGAAAGATCTGCAACATCATAAACATTCCATCCATCCACAACTTCAACTACAAAAGAGAAAGATGGGTTTACAACGCCAGTTGCAAATGGATAACTATCTGCTACATTCATAGTAATTCTAAATGTGTTGTTTATTGCATTTTCAGTAAAATCAAGAGTTTGATTTTCATTATCCACTTCCACGTAATATGCAACATTCGAAACAGCAGAGAAACTGTCACCTCCTAGAATTTCAATAGTGGTTTCAGTCGTAAAGGTTGAAAGTTGGTTTATGTCACCGCTATCAAATAATGCCAAAACTTGAGGCTTGAATATAAATTCATTGGCATCACCAACATAATAAGCACTTGTTGAATCTTTAAATAAAGTTTTATTAGCGTTGAAATCGCTTATCACTTCAGGTGCTGCAACGCCATAAACATTTAAAACGCCGACAGGCACAACCATCACATTAACTTGAATTTCGTGACTTTCTTCATCTTCAGTGCCCAAATTTTCTGTATATGTAATAACTAAAATTCTTTCCCCTTCGGTGGAAGTGTCGATTGTGGAAAATGACAAACTTTCATCACTTCCTTCAATTTCTTCAGTTGATTCGTCATCATAAGAAATAACAACAACCACATTTGAAAAATTTGGTGTTGAACCAACATTCACTGTTGGCATTGTCCCATCCTTAATGGCCATACTAACAAATTCTTTATTTGGATCATCACCACAGCAACCTGCCACTAAGAATGCCACACCAAATGTAAAGACCATAAGGAAAGCCAGCATAATCTTTTTCATAAAAAACTCCTTATCTCAATTTATGCAAACATGAACACATCTGCATTTGACGATTTCAGTATAAACGATTTGAAATAAAGTTGTCAAACAATTTTCTAAAAAAATATTTTTTTGTTTTTTTAGTTAAAAAAAATTTAACAATTTTATTTTCTTCTAATTTATGAAAATTATAGTAAAAATTTAAAGTTTTATACCTTTTTTTGCAAAAAAATGGATTTTACATCATTTTATAGACTATTTTTTGTAAAAAGAGGTTTGAAAATTTCAAACCTCTTTTATTACTATTTTAAAATATTTATAGGAAAATTATCTATTTATTGCCACAATCCAAACAGTCTCAGAAGCAATCGTCCCATCCGTAGATGCTATACGAACTACAATAAGTCCAGGGGAATTAAAGACAACTGTTCCAAGATCAGTCACTGTAGCCACTGTTTGATTTTCGTCATAAATAAATCTTACATCTTTATTTGTGGCATCATCAGGAGTTACACGATAACTTAGTTGAACACCGGTGTTACCTTCAATATAATCAACAATAATCAACTTATAATCACCCATATCTCTTGCTTCTTCGTTTATACATTCAATTTCTCTCACATAAATAATATTGCTGTAAACTACCTGTCTCATACCAAAGAAACCAATAATAAGAATTGAGGCAATATAGACCAAACCAATAACAATTAAAACCGACTTTTTCATGCTATTTTTCCTCCCTGTATGGTCTTAAATAATAGAGTTTTATTTTGGTAAAGAACATATAGACTCTGTAGGCCACAAAGATAAATGAGAAGAAAAAGATTTTCCAATAGACAGTGTTCGCATTTTCGTTTAATAAAAATAGTGATATTCCACAAACCAAAATTGCAATGATAAACGCAATTAATATTGACTTATTCTCGTTTGGATTATTGATGTTTTGTCCAGTAGTTTGATATTGCTCAAACTGCGGATTCATAATATCCATCTCTGCGCTCCAAAAAAGATGCCCAGTAAATAAACATAGCAAACATAATATCAACATAATGGTGTTGAAAACACTTAAACCTGCAAAAGATTCAAACACAAGAGTGGCAGCAATAATTGAACAAATCATAACCACCCAATTTATAACTAGTTTTGGCAAAAGAGATATGTAGTATTTTTGCGGATTGGTTTTATAAAGATAATGAGCATTTCCCTCTTCGCTATAAACTTTCGCCAAAGCAGAATTGCTAGACAATGAAAATAAAACGATTATTAAAATGTTGAATGCGATAGTCATGTAAGTTCCAGCAAGTCGAACTGACATAGCCGAGAAAATTCTGTTCAAAAAGAGAATGGCGACTGGCAAGCCTATTGCAATTAAAAGCAGTGTATAAAGTTTTGTTGGCGTTCGCATGATGTCAATAAATTCTTTTTTAACGCCTGACCAAAATGAAGGCAATTTATGGTTTTTATATTCATTTTCAATGATTTTTTTCTGATATTCGAATGGTTTTGACGCCATTTTGAAAAATAATGGACGAACAATTAAAAAACTCAAACCTAAAACTATTGCAATACCAACTATAAATGATACTAGATAAATCAAAGTGTTTAATGTAAAAATTTGAGCAGAAAGATTGACCACTGTTCCAACCATCATAGTGGTTAAGCAAGTGAACGGATAAAATATTCTAGCAAAACCAGCCAAAAAGTCTTGAATATCCCAAAAAAGTGTCCCCCAACTTCCGACAATATTTATGTCTTCTGGAATGATATTGATAAGAGCCACTATCCCCCAAGTTACAAGCCCAATAAAAACAGCCACGCTCACAAGTTCGACAATTCTATTTTTCTTCAACACTATTGCAATTCCCATAAGAGGAATACTAAATAATGCTCCCAATGCAACTGGAATAAGAGCAACAATAAACAGGCAAACGAGAAGCCATGGATAATAATAAAATGGAAGACTATTCACAGCACCAAATGCAATGAAAAGTGGCAAAATAAATGTTACACTTTTGATGAGTTCATTTATGTAATAAACAATAAGTTTTGATATAAATATTTTTGTTTTTGTAACAGGGAAAGTCAAAAGTATTTGATTATCACGAGCAAAATAAAACGATTTCATAAGTCCAAATGAACAGGTAATAATAGATAGCAACATCATAATAGTAAAAATAAAGACTAACACATTGTTAGGAATAGTCAAACTAAAAGAGAAAATACGCAAAACACTAGCAAAATAAAAGACAAAGTATATTGCAACTGTAAGTGCAATAAAACCAATCAACATAAGTGACAATCTCAGGAAAGCCTTTTTCTTGTTTTTAAGGAAATTCAAATTTATCTTGTTTTTGAGTTGCATCATAACAAGTGCTTTCAACGAGACATAATCTTGATTTTTCTTTTTTACTTTTGTCTCACTCATTTATCTTCTTTCTCCGATTTTTCAATGACATCCATAATTTTATTAAAACTTTCATCGTTATTTAAATCAGTTTTTCTGCTAAAACTAAACAAATTTGCAAATTTTTTGTGTTTTTTCTCATTATTTTCTAAATTTGCTGCAGATTTTATATCTCTTATGTCAACTTTGACAGCATCGTTACTTCCACTTTCAATAGTTCTCATATAAAAGTCTTCCAGTGTTTCACCAGACAAAATGATATCATCAACGCTCTTTTCTGTGAGAATTTTTCCTTTCTTGATAATTGCTATCTTGTCACATATTCTCTCAACAACATCAATTATATGAGAGCTGAAAAAGACAATATTCCCTTCCTTAGCATGTTGCTTCATACATTCTTTTACTTGAAAAATACTATTTGGGTCAAGACCTGTTAAAGGTTCATCCAAAATCCAAACCTTTGGATTGTGAACAAGTGCTGCCATAATCGCAATCTTTTGCTTCATACCGTGAGAATAGGTTTTCATTTGATTATCAAAGGCGCCTTGGAGTTCAAACAACTTTACATATTTATCTATTGCCTTGTTTCTATCTTCCAAACTTACACCATAAAGGTCCGCAATATAGTTGATATATTCTCTTCCCGTCAATTTTTCATACAACGCATAATGGTCAGGAACAAAACCTATTTCATTCTTCGCTTTAACTGACTCCATTTCAACATCATATCCGCAGACTTCAATAGCACCTTCTGTTATTGGTTGAATACCAACAATACTTTTAATAATAGTGCTTTTTCCTGCACCATTAGGTCCAAGGAAACCATAAATTTGTCCGCCATCAATTTCTAAATTGGCATCTTTTACAGCATAAACTTGACTGTTTCCATATCTTTTTGTGAAATGCTTTAATTTAATTTTTGCCACGGCATTTTCTTTATCCATCAATTCCTCCTTACTCAGATTACTGTTCCTAACTTGTAGTGCCAACATATCTAATTTAATTTTTTCCGTCCTATGTCGCATATCAACATGAAGGTCTGCTATTTGATAACACTGTTCAAACACGAACCATACGCAAAGCCCGATCGCCATATACGCAAGCATAAAACATAGTTGATACAGCGGATAAAAAGTAAATGTCAATCCCCCTATTGTAAACGTCCAAATGAAATTCAAGCGCAAATTTTCCGCCCACGTTCCAAGTTTATCAGCAACATAATCAGAATTAAGAAAGAAATAGTCAACATTGCCATAGTTTGAGAACCAAGCATTTATAAACACAATAACGACAAAATAGATAACAAATGCCACCATTGAATAAATAAATTGTTTTAATTTCGGCCTTGGAAAAACTCGGAGCGATACAAACAAAATAGGCATAAAGAATGCAATATAGTGGTTTATGTAAAAATTTACAATTTGACTAGAAAAAATATTTAGAGCATCATCATAGTTTGGCATTAGCATGGCAATAAACGCCCCAAAAACATTTATGAAATATGTAAAATAGAAAAGTTTATCCCACTTGAACAACAAACATAATGGCAAAATATACATAGCAGTGTTACACAAATGAAGTGGAAGCCCCGTTATTGATGCAAAATCTTCAAATTTTTTGGTAAATGAATAGGTTATCAATGTGCCCAAACACGCAAAAAGCAGGGCAAAGCGTATAACATCTTTCCTTTGCTTTCTAAGCCCAAAATGAATAAGAAATGGTATAAGCACAGCGCCATAAAGCATAATTCTATGGTAAAAATTGAAATCTTTAACGTTGGTAGCAGCAATCGGTAAACCAAAAAATGCTTGAAGAGTATAACTTGGCATGAGAGCCAAAAGCATTGGAATAAGGCAAATAAAGAAATATTTAATTTCACTCTTTGACATCTTAAACATACCATTTTCCATAAACACTATAAAAGCATATGGAACAAGGATGACAAGTTCAATAGCCATCAAAATTCCTCTAAAATTATTTTCTATATAGGCATCAGCACCTAAAATACCTTGAGTGCTTACTGTGATAGAAAATGTTGCTATGATTGAAAAAGGTAAAACAAAATATTTGACTAAGTTGTTGACGGTTTTGATTTTAAAAAATGGTTGAAGGCAAACAAGAAGAATAGAAGCATATGTAAACCATATAAGAATAATGGAATATATGCTCATAGCACCACTTGAAAATATATTGTTTTCTCCTGCAATCGTGTTGCTGATTAGGTCATCGCCAGACATATATCTAACAAAGAAAACAAGTGCCAAAATGCCAGCAGAAATTTTATACACCAAAACAGGAATCTGTTTTTTAAAAACAAATTTGGCAATCAAATATGCAGCAATAAAGATAGGAATCAGTGTTGCTAATATGACAATTTGAGCAATTTTCATTTATATGTACCTTTTTTATCTTATTACAAATAATATATCATAAAATAATAATTAAAGTCAAATTAAATATGATACATATGCAAAATTTGCATTTTATAACCCTGACATAAAATAAAAAAATCCCCAATCAAAGCCTATCAATTTTTTCATCTTGACATTTCTTTAAAACTTTTTCCCAATTACAATCTTTAGAAGCACTTGCAGAGAAATTTGTCCTTACGTGTAAATCATTTTTCATAAAACCCTCCATAATTAAAAATATAATAACATATTTTTGCTTATAATTCAAATTTTTTATATAAATAAATTTTAAAACAAAATATTTTAAATTTGATTAATTACAAGTAATCTTTGAAGTAATATATAATTGGCATTTAGACGTGTGCTTGTCTTGATACAAGTCGGTGTCGCTTCGCTCCACCGAAAGACAAGCACACACACGCAAAAACTGACAAAACAAAAAATTTTTTAATTAAAAATAACAAAAACTTGCAATTTAAAATATTGCAATTTAATAAAATATTCTCCCGCAAAACAAAACGGCATCTAAAATGAGAGGCTGGCAAGGGGTAAACCCTCTTTGCCAAACGCCTTCTCATTTTTTTACGATGCCGTTTTTTTGTTTTTACTCCTTTTCTTTGCCTTTTGGCTAGTTGTTGTGGCATAGTTCTCACAACAATTCAAGGGAAATATATATTTTAGTTTTCTTTTAAGATTAAGGTTTTACCTTAGTCTTTTTTCTTTGCACAAAATATATATTTCTTTTTCCTTGACTTGTT
>CALWTH010000007.1 GCA_944384405.1 uncultured Clostridia bacterium | reverse complement strand
TGTAAACACATCGTGTGTAATCTATTTGTCTAATTCTCAAAATATTGATGGATTTCTTGTTTCAAACAAAAAGTCTTTAAGAGTTAAACAAACTTTTATAGATTGGTATAATATGTGCAAACAAATGAAATTTAACTCAAAACTGATTGTTTCCAAATATACTAAACAAGACAAAAAGACTGATTAATTTCAGTCTTTTTTCTTGCAAAAATTGATAAATTATATAAAATAAATGATGTACTACAAATTTGACAAAAAACAGGGTGATTTTAGGTGGCTTTTAATAGGTTTAGATGAATGATTTTTGGAGTTAAATTTTGAGTGAGGTTTGAGAGCAGATTTTATGGAAAACTGTTGTCAATTGTTGTCAAAATTGCAAAATAGTTCGATTCTCGCCCAACTTTTAAACAATGAAAAAACCCTTATTTTATAAGGGTTTTAAGTGGAGCTGATGAACGGTTACGATCCGTCTACCTCTTCCTTACCAAGGAAGTGCTCTACCGATTGAGCTACATCAGCATATTCAATTTTTTAGGTTAATTTTTATGGTAAAACCGTATCTTACCAAGGCGGTGCACTACCGACTGTGCTACATTAGCATATTCAGTTTTTGAGTATAATTTTGTTGTTTTTTAAGTGGTAAAATTTGCCATTTTTTATCTTACCAAGGCGGTGCACTACCGACTGTGCTACATTAGCATATTCAGTTTTTGAGTAAAATTTTGTTGTTTTTTGAGTGTTAAAATTTGCCAATTTTTATTTTAAGAAGGCGATAGCCAAATATATTGCGAATCAGCTGAAATAATGTAAAGAAATGGTACATACAAATAAAAGATTAAATTTTTAATAAGCGTAAAAACCTGATGCGATTGGGGGACTCAACTGGTTGGAATGAGTGGATTTTGGTCCACCGACCCCCACCTTATCAGAAAAGTAATGTAAATTGAAAGTCTTTTTATGCTATTTTCTATATGCCATATAAATAAAGGCGAATAGGCTCTTATAAAATCTTTTAGTAGTCAACTCTTTTGAAGTGCTTGACTACTATTTACTACTATTAGCACTTTTTACTACTTTTTTTACTCTTTTAAACTGCCTAAAACTATGCAGGACTATTGAAATTGTTTTAAGAAAGATTATAAAATTTTATAAGTTATATGATAATTTTTGAAAGCATAGTTTATATAATTTAGGGGGTAATAATGAAATATTTTGTATCTTCCGACATTCACGGCGGTATCACTCCGTTATGGTCCTATTATAGCAAGAGCAGGAGTTATTGTTGCAGAAATCAAACTAAAACCTTTTTCTTCCATTTCGTTGCATTTTTCTTCAATTTTCTTTGCCATATTTTTGGCTTTTGGTGTATAACCAACGGCTTCAGTTTTATACATTTATCATTCTCCTATTTTTTGTTCTTTTGCTTGTTTTGCAAGATGTTTTTGATGGATTTTTTTTATGGCAAAATCAATCAAATAAATTAAGGCACACATTCCATACACTGCAACAAACACAACAAAAGGCATAAGCCATGATGGAATAAATGGGAATGTTGAACCAGTGATGAAAAACCAATCATAATGATGTCCGTCAGGAATGCCTAAATACGCATAATTCCCAAACAATGCCCAAACAATCAAAATTAAAATGCCAACTGCTTCTTTCCAAATTTCTTTAAAGTTGAAAGTAACTTGTTTTAGTGCAACACTTAAGAATCCCCAAGCAAACACAAATCCATGGAACATAAATGTTTGCACCACTTTATAGCACCATGGCGTTACCCCACCAAGTGCTGAACCCGGATAAGTTAGATACATAAGTGATGACACAATTGCAAAACAAGTTATCACATTTCTAATTGGTATAAATTTTTTGTTGAATTGTGCAAAAGGGATAAACACCCCTGTTAAAGTGCAAATATGGAATGGTAATTTGTCAATATCAATTTTGCCTTGTGAGAATGGCATTATAAAGAAATCTAAAATATACGAGCCAATAACCAAATATGCCAAAACATTCAATGTTATTGTTTTTGTTTTTTCTGATTTATTTCTTAACAAAAAATATGCCCCTATTGTTAACCCGAAAATCAAAACAAGCCACAAAATATGCCAAACCGAAAACAAAGTTATCTCGACACTTCCAGAACTTGTGCCAAATATTTTTTTAAAAAACTCATTCATCTTTCTTTCTCCTTAGGTTTCTCAAATTATTATACCACCTTTGCTCTTTTGGAACACATATCGCTTCCACAATAGCACTTGTTATAAACACAATCAATAAGCCAGCAAGTCCAATCGTGCCAACATTTATCCATGGCATGTTCTCAAAAGGGGTTTCGAGTAGATACATACAATTTGGTGGTGTCATATTTGCCAATTTATATAATCCAATAATTATTCCACCATCAATAAGTAAGAAAAGCAATCCCAAAAATACACTAATAATATTTTTTACCCGAATTTTTATAAACCTCCCAGTAAGCAGGTATATACAACCAACCATCATTGTTGAATGACTTAGCAAGCCTTTCAAGATATCCCAATTTGCAAGATTTGGATTACCAGCATAATTTTCATTAAATACAATTCCAATAATGCTACCAACAATACCTAAGTAAAACACAAATTCTGCTATTATCATAAAACCTTTGGATTGTTTGTTCTTCCAAAATGCAACAATAACCAAAAGCCACATTGCAATATTGCAAGGATAAATTGGAAATAACATAGTGGCGTCAACTTTTGCTTGTCCAGTTTGGAAAAATGATACATATACACTTGAAAAATGTAATATAACTGTTAACAGTGCAAAAAGTTTTAGGATAAATTCTTTTTGCGACTCTTTTTTTATTGTAAAACCAAAAAGAATTAACAACCCAATTGTTACAACACTTGAAATGACAATGTATAAAGCATGTGGTAAATCAAATAGCATATAAAGATTATAGTAAATTTTACGACAAAAGCAACAAAAAAATAAAATTAGAAAATTTCTTGGGTTTTCAGTTGCTATCAAGTGTATTTATAACCTCAAATTAATTAAAAACAGCACCAAAAATGCTGTTTTATAATGTAATTTATTGTCATAGTTCATACACTTATCATATCATAAAAACTTACCAAATTATATATTTTTTTTACAATTTTTGATTAACATTTAAACATACTGATAAATCTCTATAAGCAAATCATATTTATTTAGAAAATTTCCATTATCAGCAAATTTAAGATCTTTATTTTTTTGACTTTTTGCCGATAAATTTGTATTACGCAGTTATGGAAATCGTTGAGTATAAAGAAAAATATAAGGAAGGTATTAGATATACTTGTTGAACTTCAAGAATATATTGTTTCCATTGATAATTGGCAATTAAATATTACAACTCCAGATTATAAAGAAAAGTATTTTATAAACTAGAAGAATATTTACAATGGAAAAAGGAAAAAGAAATAAGAAAGAGACAAAGAGATTTTGAAATGTAATTTGACAGCAAATGTGGCAGTTTTAAGCCGTTTTAAAGAGATTTTTAAATAAAAATCGACAAAATTGACGGGTACTAAATTTTAAACAAATTTTTGAAAATGTTGCTTAATTAAAAATGCTACAACACTTTATTTATAAGGCGTATAGCAATTTTTAGAATAAAAAAATGAGAGCAAATTTTGCTCTCAAATTTGGTTGGAATGAGTGAGTTTGATAATGTGCTAGTTACCATTTGGATTTTAATTATTTTTTTATTGACATTTGAATTGATTTGTTTCATACTTTACATAGGAGGTATATTTATGGAAGAAGTAGAAATGACCGACGAGGAATTATTAGCTGAATGCTGTGTTCACAGATGCTAATAAATGCATAATACCAAGCACTTTCTGTGCTTGGTATTATTTACATAAAAACTTAAATTTATAAAGAGGTGCACTTGTGATATATACATATGATACTTGTTCGAATTTGTGTGGTGGTAAGGCTTATGGGTTAAGTTTGCTTTCAAAAATGAATATTCGAATTCCAAAAGGAATAATTGTAAAAAGTTTTAAAAATGAAAAGTCAGATGAGATTGCAATAAAAGATTTTATTTCTCATTTTTCAAAATCACAAAAATTTGCAGTTAGATCTTCTGCTAATGTTGAAGATGGCGAATTAAATTCTTTTGCTGGTATATTTGAAACAATGTTAAATGTTGACAATGATTATCTTAAAATTAAGGAAGCAATTTCGTTTGTACTTAAAAGTTCTACTTCAGATGTTGTTAAATCATATACAAATAATAATAAAGTTGAAATGAATGTTATTATTCAGGAAATGATTAAACCAGTATATTCCGGTGTATGTTTTACAAATGCTCTAAATGTCAATGGACAACGGGCTGCAATGATTGAAATTGTTGAGGGTGAAGGAGATAAATTAGTTTCAGGAATTTATAATTCTTCTAAAATGGTTATCCCATATATAAATGGTAAATTCGAAGAAAATTATTGTGAATATAGCGGAAATTTTATTAATTTATATTTTATTCAACAACTTATTACAATTATAAATGAAATTAACAAAACTTATCCTAAGGGCGTTGACATTGAGTGGTGTGTGGACAATAAAAATCGTACATTTATAACTCAAATGAGGCCAATAACAAAGCCAATTTATATTAATAAAGAATATTCTAATAGCGAAGGACAAGGAATAATCATAACAAATGGAAATGTCAGGGGGAACGCTTATTTCATAGATTTTGATCTACCATATGAAAGTATGGTTAAATCAATTAATGAATTTCCAGAAGGTAGCATTTTAATATCTCAGGCAACTGAAACATATTTTTTGCCAGCGATGAAAAAAGCATCGGCTATTATCACGGAGTCGGGTTCAGTTTTGTGTCATGCTGCAATTTTGGCTAGGGAATTAAATATACCTTGTGTTGTTGCGTGCAAAGATATTACAAAAAAAGTCAAAACAGGAGACAAAATCGAACTCGATACAATCCACGGAATTATTAAAATTAACAATAATGAAATTTATTTAAACAAAAAATTTCATTTTAATTATAGTGATTTGGATTGTTTTGAAAATTATTTTGAATATTCATTAAGGGATCAAAAAGTTTTTATAGAACTTACATATGATGGCATTATAATTCATTCAAATGAAAAATTGGATGGCGATAATAGAGCAGAATTGGAGTTGTTTGTAAGGCTGCATTTTGGAATTTGTCCAAAATATAGCGAAGACAATAACAAGTATTTGTGGATAATGGAAATTGAAAGGTTTAAAAAATTACCTCTATTTTTACAATTTTATAGCGAAATCAATCAAGCGGGCAAAAACTTAGATGCTGATTTTTTAAACACAATAAAAGATCAACTTCTTTTAATTGTTAAAAAACTAGTAAAGGCATTAGATAGTTGCGATGATGAATTATTAAAAATTTTTATAAAAGAATATTGTGCAGCAATTAATGAGTTGTTAGTTGGAGTTATTCCGTTTGGTCAAACTCTATTAGAAAGTTACAACCAGTCAATTCAATTATTGGAAAAGGAAAATATCAGTTTTAATGATTTGTTAAACAAACAAATTCAAGTTAAAGACAAAAAACTTAAAAAGATATGTGAGTTTTTACAGTGTTTAAGTGAAATTAAAAATAGTACCTATCAAAAAATATGGGATATGGGGGCAATGGACCCTGATTATTTTGAAAAAAGAGATGGTGACATCGCCGAGTTGTTAAAAATAAGAAATATTAATTATAAAAACGAAAATGTGGTAGATGTTTTCTATGATGCGTTTTTGGGGGAAGAAATAGAAAAACTTAATATAATTTTAAAAGGATAGCTTATGCTTTATAACAATAATATATTATCTAACCATTATGAGTATTTGTTAAATGAACATCCGTTTTCAGTATTTGTTAAAATAACAAACAATTGTATGTTAAATTGTTCATTTTGTTCTCAAGGTGAAAGTAATTAGGGTGGTTCGCAATGAGTAAATATATTTTTAATGATGCAAAAAAAATGTTATTTATGGGAGATAATACAATTTTATTTGAAAAAAATCAAGTGCCAATTAGGTATTGTTTGCCTGAAAAAGATTATAATATGTTAGTTAAACTTTCAAAATCTTTTTCTATAATTGATTATAAAGATTTTTCTCAAAAAACATTTGAGTTTTTGGTAAATAATGAAGTGTTGGAAGAAGCCCCAGAAAATATAATAAAATCGTTTCAAACCAGTACAGAACGAACTGAATTATTTATGTATAATTTTGATAAAATTAATACACTATCATTATTACAAGAAAAAACAGTTCTTTTTGTTGGTGCTGGTGGGATTTGTTCGGAGATAATAAATCAACTTCTTGCTGTAGGCATTAAAAAATATGTAATTATAGATTTTGATAATATAAGTATTTCTAACTTAAATAGGCAATTTGTATATAAAAGAAAGGAGATAGGACAGTTAAAGACAAAAGTATTAAAAAAATACATAAAATCTGTTTCGAATGATGCAAGTGTTATGTGTTATAATAAATTTATATCAAAAGAAGAAGATTTGATTGAAATACTTGATAAAAATCATATAGACATAATTGTCAATGCTGCAGATACTCCACCATTGTTCATACAAAAAATAATATTAAAAGCATCTATAAAATATAATACACCAGTAATTTTCGGAGGTGCTGGTGTTTTTGAAGGACATTATGGTCCACTGTTTAATAACAACAATGATAAAAATAATTACATAACTAAACTAAATAGAACCTTAAGCAAAATTCAGCACATATTTCCTTGCAAAAGTTCTTTTGGAGTAACGAATACATTAATAGCGACATATATGGCTTGGGATATTATATTTTTTTTATTAAATAGATTTGAAAATGTAAAGTCTTTAAATAGAGAAATGATTGTTAAATTTAAGGAAAACGAAAGATGAGTAAAATATGTGTTGATTTATTACCATTATCGGATAATCCTTTTTTAGTAAATGATTACAGCGGAGTGTTGATATATTCAGCGATAATGGACCCTTTGGTCAAATTTGATAAACGGAACCGAATTATACCAAACGCTTGTAAAACATTTATTAATGAAAAAGATTTGTTTTTTGAATTTGTTTTACGAAGTGATTTATATTTTCAAGACGGTCAAAGGGTTAGTGCCAAAGATTATTGTGATTCTTTGAATTATATATTAAATAATAGATGTTATGCAAAATTTTTGTTTGAAAACATTAAGAATGTTTCATGTGTAAATGATAAATTGCAAATCGAACTATTTAATAAAGATGTGTATTTTTTGGAAAAACTAACATTAATGTACGTTTCTCCCTTTAAAAATAGATTGACGAGTGGTCCATATTACATACAAAAAAGTACATGTAAAGAAATTACATTAAAACGCAATCCATATTATCGTAAAAAATTAAAAAATATCAATAATGACATAATTATATTTAATGTTTCAAAAAGCACTATTAAAGAAATAAAAGATTTTATTTCTGGTAAAATAGATATGACCAATCCCACAACTTTTCCGTTAGACAAAGTCAATAATTATAATGTAACGATAAATGACAGTAATTTATTTTTTGTTTTAAAATTTAATCAGAAATATTTTGATAATAAATTTGACGTGTGGAGAAAAAATATTTTTGGTTGTATAGATAAAATTAAAATATCGGAAAAACTTAATTACATATATGAAATAAAAGACAATTTCCTCTTACAGAAATCTTCAAAAAAAATAGACAAGCATAACAATATGCAGAAAAAAATTTTTAATAGTTCAATTACATTGGGATATTGTGAATTTTATCCAAACAAAATTATAGCATTACAAATAAAAAAACAATTAGAAAAGTTTGGATATGTTGTAAAATTGCATAGTTGCAGGTTGGCAGAGCCTAACGATAATGATATAAATTTGGAAATAAATTATGTAGGTGGCAATTCAAATGGGATATTTTACACTTCTAAATATTTTAAACTTGTTTTCGGTAAGGAATATAAAAATGTATCCCAATTATATGAAAGCTCAGGGAATGGAAAATACTTATTAAAGTTGTGTAGAATGCAATCCCAACAGAATAAAATTTTACCTTTATTAAAATTAAAAAATATTTATTTAAAAAGCGATGTTCTTAATAACTTTGAATTGAAAAAATTAAATTATTATGATTTATAGGTGTTTGGTATGGAAATTAACAACGATATTCCGGTTTTAAGTATAGAAAATTGTAAAAATGAAAAATTAAAGTTAGTTTCAACTATGTATGATTTCATGTGTCAAAAAAAATATATGTTAAATCGCAAAGAATATAATTTAATGACTGGTGATCCAATTAAGTTTAAACCTTATAAGTTTAGTCTAAAAGAGATTAAAAAATGTTTAAAAAGAAAAGATTTATATCAATATATGGGAACTTCTGGTTCTTTAATTGATAAGGCTATAATAAAAAAATACTTGAAGTCTATTGGTTACAATAACAAGTTAGCAGATAATAACATTGTTTTTACTTATTCAACGACGCACGGATATAACCTTATTTTTGATGCCTTAGGACAGTGCGGAGATGCAATAATTATCCCATGTCCCAATTATGGATTTTTTGATTTTACACCTGAAAGACATGGTTTTACAGTTTTAACAATAAATCTAAAACAAAAAGAAAACTGGATATTTAATATAGAAGAAATAGAGCAATTAATAAACAAATACAATTCATCTATGCAGTCGCAAGGCAAACAAGGTAGAGTTAAATTTTTTTATAATTGTAATCCACATAATCCAACAGGAAAAGTTTTGGGAGTGCAAGAAATTGATGTGATGAAAAATTTGGCCCAATTAGCTAAAAAATATAATTTTTTTATAATAGATGATTTAATATATAGGGATATTTGTTTCTGCAATTACAATCCTATTCCGATGGCAAATTTTGAGTCCAATAATACAATCTCATTATTAGGGTTATCTAAATGTTTTGGTTTGGCTGCATTAAGAAGTGGTATCTTGGTTGCAAATAATGATGTAATAAAAAAAATGAGGGATATTATTTTTCATACTTTAGATTCTGTTTCTTTATTAACAATAGCTTCACTTACAGGGGCACTTTCAGTCAAAAATAAAAAATATTATGAAAAATATTTTACAAAATTAAATAAAATATACAAAAATAGGTTTGAGTTATTAATAGCACTAGTGAAAGGAACATATAATACTAGAACCAAAAAGAAAGTGTATAAAATATTAGGCCCTACCAAATACAAAGATTTAATTTATAATACTCTTGATATTCAATTTGCAGTAGAACCCCAATATGTTCAGTCTGGTTTTTTCGCTGTCCTTGATTTTAGTATGATAAAAGGGAAAACCATTGGCGATAAAAAAATAACGAATGATTATGAATTATTTGATATTTTTTACAATGATGCTTTAATTAAAGTATTGTGTGGTCAATCTATTATGTGGCCTAATAGAGATCAATTGGTTGCAAGAATTAACTTTGCAGTATCTGAAAAAGATCTAATAAATGGTATATACAATATAAGGAAATTAGTTACAAAAATTTTAGCTAAATAAATTTATTATGTTTACTATATTAAATAGCATATGTAAATTTTTATCTAAATGAAAGGTGGACAATGATAATTTTAAATGTTGATAGAGTTTCAAAAGATTTTGGATATGGACAGCTTTTTAAAGATGTCTCATTTTCTTTAAATGAAGGAGAGTCTCTATCAATAGTTGGCCCTAATGGATGTGGGAAATCGACTCTTCTTAAAATGATTATGGGCTTGGAAAAAATTGATTCAGGAAGTATAAATATAAAAAAGAATGCCAAAGTTGCATATCTTAATCAAATTGGCTCAAGTGTTAGTGATAGATGTATTTATGATATATTAAAAGATGCTTTTAAAGACCTCAATGAGATGGAAGCAAGATTAAATTCTTTGCAAAACAGATTAAATGAAAATCTGCCTGAAAAAGAATATAATAAAACATTAGAAAAATTTTGCAATCTCACTGAAAAATTTTCTCAAATGGGTGGATATAATATAAATGTTGATATCAATGCAGTTGTGGAGGGACTAAAACTTGGTAAAAACATTTTATCTATGTCTTATAATAGTTTAAGTGGTGGGGAAAAAACATTGGTGCAATTTGCAAAAATTTTGTTAACTAAGCCAGACTTGTTGTTGCTAGATGAACCAACCAACCATCTTGACATAGAAAGAATAGAATGGTTAGAAAATTATATTAAAGCTTTTAAAGGTGCAAAGGTTATAGTTTCTCACGACAGGTATTTTTTAGATAAAGTATCAGACAAAATATTAGAAATTGATGATGGAGAGGCCACATTATATAATTGTAATTATTCAGGTTATCTCGAAGAAAAAGAAAAAAAATTTGAAAAAATAATGTCCGACTTTAATGTTCAGCAACAATATTTCAAAAGAATTGAAGAGCGAATTAAGTATTTTTCGGAAATGGGTAAAAATAAAAAGAGTTCAGCAATGACAAAACGTGCGGCGATTTTGCAGGCAAGACTAAATAGAGAACTTGAAAAAGCAATAAAAAAACCAAAAGTAAAAAAGAGTATTTCGTTTGATTTTGATGAGGAAAGAAAAACTAGTAAACGAATTATTGTTGCAAAAAATCTTTCTGTATTCGCGCCAAATGGAAAAAGTATTTTAGATAAAATTAATATTGAAATTTGTGCTAGAGAAAAAGTTGCACTAATTGGCGCAAACGGAAGTGGGAAATCTACATTTGTTAAAACAATTCTTGGAGTGCAAGATTTGTCTTTTACAGGTGACATTATTATTGGTCCTAGTGTAAAAATTGGATACTTACCTCAAATAATTGTGTTTAAGAATGAAGATGATAAACTTCTTGACTATTTCAGTAACGAACTTGGACTTCCTGATCAAAAAGCTAGGGCGATTTTGGCAAATTTTCAATTTTATAAAGAAGATGTAGATAAAAAACTAAAAAATTTATCTGGCGGGGAAAGAATGCGATTAAAGTTGGCTGAGCTTTTACAGGGCAAAATAAATACTCTAATTTTTGATGAGCCAACAAATCACATTGATATGCCAACAAAAGAAGTACTGGAACAAGCTATTGAAAACTTTGATGGTACATTGATATTCGCAAGTCACGATAGATATTTTATTAATAAATTTGCGGTTAAAATTATTGAATTTAAGGATAGTCATACCACAACATTTTTGGGAAATTACGATTATTATTTACAACAAAAAAATGACAAAAACAAAAGTTGTCTAAAGTAATATTTTATGCTTTTGGATGTTTTGAAATTGAAGCAAAGGATAAAACATATGTAAAAAAAGATGAAAAATCTTTTAATATAGATGAGATTTATATTAGTCGAATTTACAGGGACAAGGGTTATGGAAAACAGCTTGTCAAACATATTGAGAATTTCGCCAAAAAGCGAGATTGTAAAAATTTACATGTTGTTGCCGTATCAAAAAATTATAAAGAACTATTAAAATTCTAGAGAGATATTATTTTGTTTATTTTTCATAATCTAATACTTCTTTATCTATTTTTGCTATAAAATCGTTCATATTGTAATCTATTAGTTTTTGTTTATTTAAAAAATATTCAATGTAAAGAGAAAATTTGTCTAAATAAGCAGAATTGCCTCTTATGGTGAGTTCTAAATCATCATCATTAAAGTATTTTATTATATCAATATAAACATTAATATCTCTATTTTTAAGATGCAATTCATACTCTAATGTAGGATTTTCAGTTGATTGTTGGGCTTCAATACTAATAAAATTGTATTTTTTAATAAAGAAATTTTTCATTTTTTTTATGTTCTCGTTAAAGTTACAATCTATTAACATATTAATTTCTCCTATATAATAGAAAGTTTAAGTCGCTAATACCATGTACTACAATTGGTGTATCTAAAATGGCTACAGCCATTCCTCTTAAAATTGGCAATCTGATAAAATACATTTTCCAAGTGGAATGTTTCTTGTAGAATATTCTTGTGATAAGAGTATTTTTAGCTAGCAAATTTAACCCGTAGGGTTAAAACGGATTAATATCTTTTTTTATTAAATAACTCCCCAATTTATTTGGATGGTTCCATTATTAACTTGGCTCCATAAATCGTCCCATGTAGGTGGTTTTTGAGAAATTTGACAATTCACAATTATGTTTTTGTTAAAATTAAATATATAACCTTCAATAAATTCAACAGTTTGTGGAATTGTAATCTTTGCAATGTTACAACCTGCAAAAGCACTATCACATATTTTGGTTAAATTTACACAATTAGATGTATCAACACTCGTTAAACTACCACAATAATAAAATGCGCTTTCACCAATTATTTGTAAATTTGCTGGAAGTACAACATTAGTAATTTTAAATCTTTCAAAGTTATTTTTACCGATAAATTTTAAAGAACTAGGCAAAGTTAGTGATGTAACAGATGAAGAGTAAGAATTTGCAATCAATTTTCCATCAATAATTCCAAGTGTACCTTCTTTAATTTCAATAGATTCAATGTTTGTTTCCTTAATATCAATAAGATAATTGCTTA
>CALWTH010000006.1 GCA_944384405.1 uncultured Clostridia bacterium | reverse complement strand
TAAGAGTTCGAAAGAAAAAGACGAAAGAAAATTCAAGAAAAATTTGAATTGTTCGCTAATTTACAATTCTAATGATATATTTCATACGCTTAGCGGGAATTGGAAAGTTTTGCTCCGTGACATTTTTGTCAACTCTAATAACTACGCCAACTTCTGTCGTGTTTTGAATAGGCACTTCAACTCTATCCCCTGCTTTTAAGTCATGAATATCTGATATAAAAAACATTATCTTGCCATCTACATCAACTTTTGCATAGTCATATACATTATATTCTTTTGCCGTTCCACCTGAAAGAGAATGAATCATAATTCCTCTTATTTTTCAATATTTTCACTTTTTTTAAGTTTATTTTTCAAAAAAATCCAAACTTTAACAACACTCCAATCTGCTGGCTTTAAAGTAATCATTTCATAGACTTGCAAGAATATTGCGTATATAACAAGATATAATAAACCCACAAACCACCAAGTAAAAACTGTACCGCTAATAAGTGGTGCATTTAAGTACATATTGTTAGATTGCCCAAGTACACTATTACCAAACTCACCCACGACTACCATTAGCGCAAGCCAAACAACAAGTGACATAAAGTTTTTGAAAGTTGGTTTGAAGTATCCCGTTGCAATAGCGACAACAAATATAAAAAACATATTTGCATGGTATAAATATCCAGTGAAAGGGTGAATGTTGAAAACATTATCAAAATACACAAAAAAATCTGGATAAAACATTGTCAAAATTCCACCAATCATACCCGCAAACATTGCATATTGAAAAGTTTTTGAAGTAGGTTTAAAGCACAAAACCACTATTGGCATAATAAAGCCCATCATACTGCAATATGTATCAGGTAAAAAATCTAAAAAAGTACCATCTCTTGACAATGAAACGACTATTCTGTTTATGATTATAAGAACAAGCCCAACACCTGCGCATATTTTCATGACTATGTACATCTTCTCTTTTGGTACAAACAACTTAAATATTACAATAAGTGCAGCCATAATTACTATACTAATTACTAAAAACAAGATATGTTCTATTCCAAAAATTTCCATAATGACTCCGTTAAAATTTAAAAAAACAAAATTATATTATCAAAATTATAATATCAAAAATCATAGAAGTGGTCAATTTATTAAACAAAAAAACTCACAGATACAGTCTGTGAGTTTTTTGCTATTTATCTTTTTCTTCTTCATCTAGTGCTTCAGTCACTTCATCTTTTATTTCCTCTGTATTTGTTGTGTCAGTTTTTTGCGACTTCGGTGCGCAGACAAAACCAACAGCGACAAGCACTCCACAAATTGACATTATTATGTCTTCAACAAGTGAATCATCAATGGAAAATCCAAAACATTTTGCAATAGCATTTAAAAGCATAACAACTGCAGCACTAAGTCCTGTCCAAAAACTGTATGTTCTTATTTTCTCTTTAAACGTTTTCATTGGACTTCTTTCTCCTTTTTAATATCACCGTTTGTTTTATTTCATCAACATCTTCATGTATTTTTTCTATTGTTACAAGCCTTGATGTTAAAGTTTCAATTGTTTTTTGATACTTCTTTTCGCGTTGGCGAGAATCTTTTAATTCGTAAATTAGCAGTGCGACAAATAGACATGCAAATATGCCATTTGTAAGCGCAACGCCAAAAACTTCATCCCACATAACTACTCTTTGCGCTGTGTTGTTATCGCTTTCAACCTATTGTAATATGATGGGCCAAGTTCGTATGTAAATGTGCGATTTGTATCAAGTTCATTTAACGCCTCATCTTTTGAAAGACTATTTAGATAATTTAACGCAATTTTATACTTTTCGCTTTGTTTAAGTTCAAGTATTGCGTCATCACCATATTTTTCAATGAACTCTGCCCTGTCAAGCGTGTCTTGATTGCGCTTTGACTCATACTCTGCCTCTTTTTCTGCAATTTCGTTATTGTATTCAATAACTTTTTGCTCCTCTTCGGCAAGTTCTTTGTTAATTTCGTCAATTTTGGTTGAAAGTTCAACGGCGTAAGAAATATCAAAAGCATTTAGTGCGTTTTGACGTTGTTCGCTTAAAAGTGTCTTTTGGTTGTTTAAACTATCAACTTTTGCAGTAATTTCTTCGTTTATTTTATTTATCTCGTTGAGCATATTTTGGTCAAAAGCATCTAATATGTTGACAACAATAGATGAGCGTGCAAGCCCACGTTTTGTTGCATCATTTGATGCCTCTTGTTTCAATGATGAATACAAATCTTTTGCCTCTTGCTTTTGAGACTGCGCAGATTTTGACAATTCATCTATTTGACTTGAAATGTCTGCACTTTTTTCTTTGTAGTCATCTTCAATGTTTTTTAGAGAAGTCTGTTTATAGTCTTCAAGACTATTTTGTGCCGAAGTTTTTATCTCTTCATCACTTGGTTTTGTGAAAGTTTGTTTTTCAAAAGTCACTTCATCTGTCGTCAAATCGTATTTGTCATCAACTTTTTTAAATTCATCAAGCATATTTGAATAATCTTGTGTTTTTTGCGTTACTTTGTTTGTGTCATCTTGAGAAAATGTGTAAGAATACATTGTTCACTCTCCTATTTTTATAAAAATTTTTCCTTTTTTCTATCTTATTGAAATATCTCATAAGTCCAGCATCAATCATGATGTCACCCCAAGTGTTATGTAAGGGCAAGATATGTCGGTATCTTCACTTTCTGAAATGAAAGAAACTTCAACTTGTTCACCGAAGATATTTGGTCGTAGTCTTTGAGTTACATCACTACCTTCAAGCGAAAATGTCTTTGACGTGCTTTCAGTGGTGATTTTGACTTCACAAGGTGATTTCGTCTTGACAAACACCTCTTTTATGCGCTTGACCTGCGTTGGATAGCCCAAGTTGCTTTTTGGTGAAACCCAACATTTTTTTAGTGGTGTTCCAAAAAACTTGCCGTCATGAGTCATCTGTCCAATGTCTTTTGCGTGTTCACCATTAAAGCAAGCAAGCAGTTTACATATGTCACCATCATCAACAAGAAGCATAGAGCATATGTCCACACCACGTGTTATGCTGATGTCACCAGTCTTTAGGTCAAGTTCAATAATGGCATTGTTTACATATCCACCAGAATAACTCTCGCAACCTATTTTCTCGCCGTCATCAAAATTCAGTTTAAGTGCAAGGTAATATTTCCCATTGTGATACACACTTGAACAATTCTCATTGACTATTCCTTCAAAAAGCGATTCAATTCCAAGCGTTATTTTTGAAGTTGTTGAGCCATTGAAAGAATAAAGTCCGTCACGTGTTAAAAGAATAATAATATCACCACACACACAAATTGAATTTGCATAAATTTTTGAACTAGATGCAAAAAGTTGAGTAACTGAAAATGTTGTTTGATCACCGTATGCCGAAACTCTCGCAACACCAAATTCACGAAATACATAAACATAATCGTTAAAAGACACAACTTTTATTAGTCTTCCGCGGTCATCTTGCATATCAATAAAGCCACCTTCGTCCAAACTTGCATTAAAATTTGTTGGATCAAGGTTAGCCGAAAAAGTCAAGCGATGACGCTCGCCATCTTCCAAAATTGCAAAAAGCCTTTCATAGTGCAAACACATTGAAACAAGGCTTGGTCCGTTTTCAACTCGCTGAGCCATATAGTCTACATTGTACTTCCACATACCATCAGTGGGAGAAGAAAATATTATCCAATCTTCGCCGTTTAGTCGATAGTTTATTGCGTTTGGAACACTTGTGTTATATATTATGCTCGCTAAAATGGCACTGTAAATTCCTATTGAGTAAATTGGAATCCACCTTATTTGACCATTTGTGTAATACAAAATTCTGTAATCAGTTCGCTTTTTTTCTTGGTCAAAATATGTGTAAAGCCACATTTTTTCAACTTTTTGTTCCGGCTCCATGATAAGTGTTCTTTCATCAGTAAGGTCGTCACGACTTTTTGGAAGTGATAGTGGTTCAAATCCTATACCATCTTTTAGTGCACCACTTTCAACTTTGTAGTTATAACAACGTTTTGCGTATTTGTATGAAAGTATGCCCTCATCAACTTCACTTGTCATACCACTATCAAAAGCACTGAATGTGATTTTGTAATCAGTAACTTTTTTTTTGATAAGTGTTTTGTAATAGAACATTACAACCACCTCCGTTTTGGCATGACTACGTTATTCTTTTTTGAAGATAGTGCCAAAAGTGAATTTTTGTACCTTGACTCCCAAATCTCCGCATCATCAAAAAGTGAACTTATGAAACAATACTCCATAGCCGTTCCGTATGCAAAAACTCTGTCAGGAATTCTGACACTAAACTCATCGACATCACCACTGAGTGTGCAGTTCTTTGCAAACACAGTGTAAACAATATGTGCCCTATCTGTACTTGCAGATATGTAACTATCAAAAATTCTAAATCTTATATTGTGGCCGTAGTCATCTTTCAAACTAACAATTTGAAACATGTCCGCATCGACTTCATCAAGATTTATTTTGCAGTCTTTAAAGTTAATGTCTTTTTCACGATAAATTGGCAAATATTCAGTTGAAATATCACTAACAACAAGGTTTAAACACCTAAGCAAGATGTCCAGTTCTTTTTGCTCTTCATCTGTCAAGGTGTCGTCACTTCCCGTAAAATAAGAACAGCCAAGTAGTGTCTCTTTCCCCAAAAATGTTGCTGCGAGATTTAATATTTGTTTTGTTGACATAGTTCCTCCATTTTTTGTGTGTTTTTTTGTTCAAGTTTTGCGTTCTCTTCATCTATTTTTGCAATAAGTTCTTTTATGTTTTCACTTCGTGTTTGTCGTGTGAGTTCAATAAGCCTTTCATCTAACCCCTCGTATGGGCTTGTTAAACAATAACTGCAACCAGCCTGTCTTGACGAATGTACTTCATACTTGCCTTTTATGACGTTGAATACAAGATAATAACTTTGGTCAATGTCCTTTATCCTTTGACTGATAAAGTAAGGATCGTTTTTGATTTCAATAAGCATATTTCTCCTTTTTGTTGTTAATAAGACAAGCAGGACAATCTATTATGTCCTGCTTGAATTAACAATTTTAACTAAAATTAAAAGTCAAGAGTTTTAAGCACCAGTTGTAACTGATGTTATTCCAGTGATTTTTGCTTGACCATTTGGTCTATCACAAACAAGTTCTGCATATTTGACAAGTGTTGCACTGTAAGTTGGATATCCTGCGTTTTGTTTCAAAATTTTTCCATCTTCGCCTTCAAGCCACTTCCAATCGCAAAGTTGATGCAAAGTAAAGTCGTCAGTGTTCAATAGATACATAGCATCATCTTCAACAAATCTGTCTGCAACAAGAGGAATACCATTGTATGTTATTGCTTTGTATCCGCCTTGAAGTTCCATTATATCGACATTTCTTCTAAAAGCGCCAAGATATTCTTGGTACATTCTTCTTACTTTACTTGAACATGAAATGTAGTTGATGTTTGAACCTGTCACTTCTTCAAGATAGTCAATTGCAGTTTGAATCAAACTGTCGCTAATCTCTCCTGCCTGTGTCTTTGTGTAAGGAACAAGCCAAGGATATTCTGCTCTTGAAACACCATAAAGTGTGTCACTTGATGAGAATATTTTGCCAAGTCCAGAAATTTCATAGCCTTTGCTATTTTGAACAAAAAGTGTGTAGTCTTTTGCCAATGTTTCTGTGTATGATGTGACATGGATTTTTTTGTTTACTCTGTCAACATACTTAATTCTAAGTCCGCTTGTCACTTTTGTTCCACTATTAAATACGTCAATAACCATACCTTCAATTAAATTTCTTACACTATCAAGTGTGATTATTGTTTTGTCTGATGAGTCCACACTGACAATTGTTGCCAAAAGTCCAGAACCATCACCATAGAGCATACGTCCAAAGTTGAAACTTGAAGCCTTGATTAAGCCTTCCATTTCATCGTTTAAAAGGTTGACAAAAGCGCCAACGCTGTTTTGTGATGCGCGAATAGCTTTGTCTGAAAGTTCAATTTTGCCGTAAAGGTTTTTAAGGTCAGAAACAAACTGTACATAGTTGTTTCCTGCTGCCTTTGGAAGTTCATCGGTTTCTGCACCAGCACCGATACCACCATTGATGCCAAATGGAGCGAGTTTTCTTACTTCTTTGCCCCAAACATCTTTTGTTGATTGTTTAATTTTTCCAAGAAGTGGATTTGCGTTTATGTTAAGTTGATTTGCAACCACTCCAAGATAAACTGTTTTTAACGCATTTTCTGCGCTTTGAAGTGTTACCATTTTTTTCTCCTTTTTAATTTGCTTTTAACATGTCCTCCACCAATTTTTTCGCTTCATTTAAAGTGTTCGCCACTTTTGGCGTTTGGAATGTAACTTTCCCCGAATGTGAAGTCTGAATTGGTGGTAGTTTGTTTTTGCGAAGGTCGTTTAAATATCCTTCCAAAACTTTTTTCTTTATTTGCTCGTTTGACAAAACATAGTCATTGACAAATTTATCGTCACTCATCATATCTTGTGGCGAAACATATTTTTTTGAAATAATATCTGCCCACGCAAGATTTAGTGCGTTTTCACCGCTATAAAGTGACGGATTTTCAATAATCTTTTGAGATATCTCACTAGCAAATTGCTTTGCCTCAGCATGACTAGACAAAAAGTCACTCACCTTTTGTTGCCAATTTTCTTCCATGTAAACTGGCTGTTTTTGTGCTGACATATCTTTTTCAAGCTGTGACAACTTTTGACACTTTCGAGTAAACTCAGCCTGCAAATTGTTATAGGCTTCAAGTAAACTTTCTTGGTCTTTAAATTTTCCTAATGAGGAGCCCTCGCCAGACTTAGACTCTACCGTCGTTTTTTCTTGGTCGTCGCCGTCAGTTTTGGGTTGTTCCTCAAATACTTCGTCTTCTATCATACTCCCTCGCTTAAACTATTTTCTATACTTTTCATCTTTTTGTGTTCTCTTATGTGTTTCAAAAATACCTGTTCAATCTTTGGATTTTTTTCAACCAAATTTTTGTACTCATTAGAGAGCATAAAAGTTATGTGCTCACTTACATGCAAATCATGGTTATCTATTTCACAAACTTTGACTTCCTTACCTTTTGCAAGGTCAAGATTTTCTGACGATGCCTTTTTGGTGTGAAGTTCGTTTATATCCTGTGCGTTTTCCCAAATACCAAAGCCAAGAAGGTCAAGTGCCTTTAGTCTCATACGATTTGAAAGTTTGCCATTTTCATCAGACAAAAGCCCTGCTTCCAAAAGGTCAAACACCATACTTCGCCTTTGTGCTAAACTCTCGGTTATTTCAGTGTCTGTTTCAAAAACAACATCTTCACTAGAAATATCGCTTGCCATGAAACTAACCACTTCAATTTCTCCGTTGTCACCCATAACTTTGAATAGCCTTGGAAGTGTCGCAAACTGCTTGTATAATCTAAGTATTTGCCCACCAAGTTCACGTATGCAAGCCTTTATCCTATCTATTGTTGGCGAAAGTCTTGACTCGTCTTGTTCAATCAAAAGTTGAAGTGCAACGCCACTTAGACTTGTGTATGCCGATGAGTTGTTTAAGATATCCGACACACCAGAAATCACCATAAATTCGCTAAGCAGTGCCTCTTCTTCTCTTTCAAAATCTGTTGGAACACTGTTTGCTGTCATAAATCTTGGTGCAGTTGAACCCTGCCTGTAAACTAATATTTTACCTGGCGAAAGCCCTTCTTCTTCAAGGTTATCTATGTCAACAGAGCCGTCTTCAACTGCCAAAACACCCATTGAAATTCTGTTTAAAAATTCGTGTTTGCGGTTTTTAACTGCGTTGTATGCCCTTTGCACTGGAATTAGTCTATCTACAATTCCCGTTCCCCAAAAGCAACCTGTCTGTTCAATTGATTCTTGCTTTATGAATGGAAATCCTCTTTCGCCGTTTGCTTTATTAATAAAAGGCAGTTCTCCATCATAAACAAGCGTTTCTCCTGCAATTATGATTAGCCTTCCATTTGGATATTCAACTGTTGGCTTTATGTACTTTTCAATGACAAGTGCATGGTTTGACTTCACCCCACTGACAACTTTGCTTGACAAACTGTTGTAGCCAAGTCCACCAACTCCAAGTGATGTGTTATCAAGCGAAAACACATTGACATCTTCACCTTTAACATCAATACCATACATCTTTTTTATTTCATCTACATGGTATGCTTTTGCATGAATAATGCTTTGACAGTCGTCAATTTTTTGAGTGCAAGTGTTGTCAGGATAAATTTCAAAAGGACTACAAACTGTTATGTCAACATCTCCAAGGTTGACGCACTCGCCGTTATCTGTTGCAATTTTTTCACCTTTTGAATCGTCCCAAATGACTTTATAAAAACTCGTGCCAGTAACTTCGCTCCACTTTGTTGCCTCGTTGATGACATTTGATATGTCATATCGAGAATAAATTGAATTTAAAATTTTTTTGCTGAGTTTTGCAGTTTTTATATCGCTATCATCTGTACTTGATGGCATGACCGACATAGTTGGTCTGACCTTTTGAAGTTTTGCAAGGCGTATGTCAAGTGTTGGAGCAATGTGATTATATACTTCACGCTCTTGCCAAAAAAATTGTTTTTCATATTCTTCAACTTCTCCGCCATAGCCAACTTCACAATATTGATTTCCCATCAAGAAATTCATACAAAGTTGCCAGTTTGCTTCATATGGCTTTCTTTCATTTTGGCGTCTTTTAAAGTCATTTAATACTTCGCTTACAAGCAATTCATTATCCATTTTTTACCTCAATTTTTTTTTGTTTTTTAAAAGGTGGCGTAACTGGCTTTGGAATAACAACTTTTCCTAGTGTATCATGCAAATTATCTATGCAATTTTTGCATAAATTTAAAGCAATTTTTTTGTCATTTAAAACGCAATATTCTGCTAATTTTTTACAGCCCATAATATCACATTTTGTTTTGACTAAACATTTTTTAATTTCCATTTTTTCCCTCTTTTTTTAATAATTTAATTAATTTATTTTTTTCTTTTAAAAGTTGTTCTTCTGTCATATTTTCATAAATATTTGTGTTTTTATTGAACTCTTCCAAAAGAATTTTTGCGGCTGGAATATCTGGCGAAAAATGCTTTGTCGTCACTTTCTTTTTTGCAAGTTTAACTTCGCCTTCCTCGTCAACAACATATTCTTCAACAACTTCGTCGTGGTCGTAGCCGAGTGCCTTTTTCAAAAGTGCACTTTCAATATCTTTAAAAGAGGGCACTTTTGATTTTCCCATATTTGCCCCTTAAATTAAATACAAAAAAAGCCAAATAATTTTTTATTTGACTTTTTCGTTTTTATATTAAATTTATTTATTTTATTTTTCCAGTATTTATGACAATTTATTTTTAATAATACATATTTTTATATGAATTATCTTTTCTCTTTTTAACAATCAAAAATACAATAAGTCCTATAAGTAAAATTCCTGCGACACTTCCGCCTATTATCCACCAAATATACCCCATACCCATGCCGTTATTTTCATCATGAGTAAAATTCAAAACAATTTGCAAACTCTCTTCTTCACCGCTTGTTAGTGGCAAGGTTTGGTCATATGAATTTGTGCCAGTGGTTGTGTTTGTCCAACTTTCAAATTCATAGTCAGTTGGAACTTCCCCAAAAACAACAGTAATCGAACTCTCCATAGGCTTTTTAAAAGTAATCACACCTTGCTCGTTTGGTTGCAATGTTGTTTGTCCATTTGAATCAATTACTTTTATGCTTGTTAAGTTTTCTTCAACAACTTCACCATTCACAGCAAAGGAGAAAGTGATATCACATACATTTTTTGTGAATGTTGCATAGACAACAAGTGGAGTTTGACTATCAAGTGTTTGACCACTAAACATACCATTTTCAGCAAACAATGATTCATTAAATGTAATTGAAAGAGTAAGATTAGTACTAAAAATCTGACTACCTTCATCAAGAGAAATTGTCCAACCTGTAAAACCAAAATCATTGGCTGCTTCAGAAACATATCTTAATGTTTCACCATAAGATATTTTATCTTCAACTATTTCTTGTCCAATGTTTTGTACATTTCCCCTTTTTACCAAACCTTGAACGGCATCTTCAGAGCGAACACTGATGTCATATTCAATAGCGTCAACAACAAAAGAATATGTCGCTGAATTTTGCGCGGTGCAATCATTTATTTCATAAACACTGACTGTGCTTTCGCCAAGCTCATAGGTACCCCACAAGATATTTAAATCATTTAACTCATACCATGTTCCAGCGTTGTTGTTGACTGTTCCAGAAGTTTGAGTAACGGTGCTTGTCCCTAGTGTGTATGTTGTTGTGTTTTCATCAACTTCACTAACTACTGTATCTTCGTCTTGTATGATATCCAAAACACTTGAATTTGAAAAAATTATTTGGTCATCTTTTCTTAGTCCTGTTATTTCAAAAAACATATTCATTTGAGATTGAGCATTGATATAGCCAGCAATGGTTATGCTTTCTCCATAGGTAAAAGTATTAGTTGAAGGCAAAATTGTTATTGCATCAACACTTGGTGCCTGAACCATTGAAGCAAAAGCCCTATCTTTGTCAATATTGTATGTGAATGACGAAAAATGTTGAAGATATGGCAAAGTTAAAGTATCTTCAATTTGCCAAATGTTATCGAAATCCCACAAATATTTCGTGTCAAAAGAAGTTGTTTCATAAAAAGTTTTTAACATCAAGTTCCTAGAAGAAACAACACTTGCAATTATTTCATTTACATCAAATGTGGTATCTCCATTGCTATGAGCACTAATTAATTGTTGAGTGTTTGAAAAATATTCGCCGTCAACTGTTGTGTAAATATATCCCATGCTTTGATTTGTTATCATATCATTTGGATACGAAATAAGTCCACCAATACCATATAATGTTGAATTGTCACAAGTTGCATCGACAATAACATTTTTTATTTCTGTTTTGTTGCCTAAAATCATACCAAAAGCGCCACCTTGGAATAATCCACTAGACAAGACTGCATCAAAGTTTGATTTTACAACTGCTTTAAAAACTTGACTGTTGTCCAAATAACCGACAAGTCCACCGACATATTTGGATTTATTTGATGTAGAAGAAATTGTTAAACTGCAATCACTTGTTACATTTTCAAAACGCGTTCCATTCTGAGCATGACCAACAAATGAGCCCACATATTGAATACTTGGTGCTACAACAGATATTGTTGATGCTACGACAGATACATTTTGAAAAAATGAGTTTTGACTAAGTCCGCAAACAATTCCAATTTTCGTCGTGTATGTATCAGCATCGCTTTGCACGCCAACACTTACATTTTGAAATTGAACATCATAAATTTTTGCACCAGTTGTGTTTGCAAAAAAGCCTACATTTCCGCTACCTTCTGTAATAGAAAAATTGCTTATTGTATGTCCATTTCCATCAAACGAACCCATAAAATTTTGAATAGGTTGAATAGTTTGTCCAGAAAGATTAATGTCGGCGGAAAGTCGATAATTTGCCGAACTGTTTGCTTGAATTTGATTTAATTCATAGGCATCACTAATTAAAATGAAATTATCATCGGCATATGCATAATTTATTGTACTTGGAACAAAACAAAGTGCAAATACAAACAAAAAACAAAATAAATAACAAAACTTTTTCAAAATACCTCCATTCACACAAATTTTGCCATGATTTATTATGTATAATTTAATTTTAATATATCACATAAATAATATTTTTACAAAGTTTTTTAATACATTTTATTTGTATATTTAATTTTCTTATAAAGTCTTTCCTTATCTTTTTGAATAATTGATTTTTGTGGCTTTGGCTTGACATTTTCTGGACGCGACATAATGTAATATCTAAGTTCATCAAGACTGTGGTCATCTTTTTTAATTGGAGCATCACTATTTGACCAAAAATATGACTTGAATTCTCGTATTAAATTTGTGCAAGTTTTGAATATGAATAACTTGCTTTCCCCTTTCGCATTTTTTAAATATGTCTTTACTCTTTGTATCCCACTAAACAAATCTTTATTGACATTTGGATTGACTGCAATTTCATAGTCATAAAAAAGTTCTGTTACACTTTTTTGACTTGCTAGTGTACGCTGATTGGCCGCACTGTCAATAAGTGCATAAATTTTACCGTTTTTTGTTGGCCAATCAAGTTTTTTTGATATCGCTTTAATCATATTGGCATGGTATTCAATACCTTTTTTCGCTTCAAAATGTTCAGCAATTACATAAATATTATTATCATAATCTACTGCATACCAGTGCGCCGAAAGTGGATTGTTTAGTCCTGGGTCAATTGAAATTGTATCATACCACTCATGTGGCACGCTAAATGGCTCAATGACATTGACATTTTCATCAAATTCTGGATACACCATTCCACCACTGGCAGTAAACTTTCCATATCTTCTAGCATCGAGTTCATCGGTTGACATTGAAGCAGTTAAAGCATCTATCTCTTCTTTTTTTAAATATGGATTATCAAGCCACTCCATTTGCTCATACCAAATGTTTTCATCGTTGTTTTTGTTAAGATATATCTCGTCATATACCCACGTTAAGCCTTTTAACGGAGTCATAGTTCCAAAAATTTCACCACTTTTGTCTAATATCCTCATACGACATTCTTGATATATGTCATATGGTGGCTCTTCATCAAACCAAACATAGTCAAGGCTTGTACCTTGAAATTTTTCTCTGCCTTGGTCGCAACTTTTAAAGCCAATTCTGCTAAGTCCACCAAACACATTTTTCACAAGAATATAGTCAATTACACCCATTAGTGCATTATCTTTTCTTCCGCTAAGCATACATATGTCATATATCCATGATTTGTTTAGATAAGAAAGCACTTTCGCCTGCGCGACATCACGCTGAACTTGTGTTGAAAGTGATACCACCCACGCTTCAATGTTTGGCTTGTTTTTTCTATAAGGGTGTATTCCACGAGCAAGCCATACCATTTCAACGGCACCACACTCTGTCTTTCCACTACGATTTCCTCCAAAAACCCATCTGTTGCGCTTTTGGCATTTGTGAAAAAGTAGTTGCTTTTGATGTACAATTTCACCGCTGTTGTAGTTTTTTAGTTTTTCATTTGGCTGTATTTTTTTTAATTGTTCATCAATTTTTTTTATGTTTAACAAAATTTCCTTTTGTGTCATTTTCTCTCCTTAAAAAAGACAATTTTTGATAAATTTGTCCAGCCTTGTATATAAAAATCAAGGTATAATAAAAAAGATGAAAAAACTCACCTTTTTTTGTTTGATATTATTATTGTTGTTTTGTAATATCGGTGTCGGAAATGTTGCTTTCGCCGATAATATCTATTATGGTCGCGCACTAGCATCTGGAATATACCTTTATTCAACTCCCGAAATAACCACTGATAAAGCAAATAGAATGTTTGAAATTCCTGTTACCTATTTTGTTTTGCTATTAGGCGATGAAAATGATTTATTTTACCGAGCACAATATATTGATGTTTATGGCTTTGTGCTTAAAAGTGAAGTCTCCTGCGTTCAAGGTACGCCTGCCGTTCCATATGTGACAAACGCCACTTTTAGAGTGTTCACTCCAAATGGTGCAAATCTTAGAAGTTCACCATATCAAACACTTGGAACAACTAACCTTATAACAAGCGTACCTTTTCTTGAAACAAATCTTATGTACTATGGCACTTGTGAAGGCGAAGAAGCAATTTCATACAAAGGTAATATTTGGTACTATTGTAAATATGTATTTCAAAATCAAGAACTTTATGGCTACATATATTCACCACTGTGTGATTTAGTAACTAATATTGTACAAAATACAGAGCAATTTGAATATGTCACCCCAAATTTCTCGTCGCCAAACACAGATATAGCCGGCGAAAGTCCATATCTAACGCTATCTAACCCATGGCAAATAATAATCATAGTGCTTGTTTGCCTTCCATGTCTTGTAATTATTTACTTTTTATTTAAACCAACAAAAATTGCCACGCAAAAAGTTGTCAAAACTTCAACAAAAAAACCTAAGCACAAAAAGAAAATTTCAAAACTAAAACACAGTGATTATTACGAACTTGACAGTGACTACTTTAATTAAATTACAGTGCACTGACTTTAAGGTCATACATCACACTCGACCTAATTGTTGACTTTATGTCATCATTTTCAATCAAACTTAAATCTGACTTTGAAAAATGGTTATGTACAGAAGAAATCCATTTCTCTTGTGCCAACATCTCTTTTAATTTGCTTTCATCATATCCAAGTCTTTTTAAAGCCAAAGAAAAACTAGCGAGCGCACTATTCAATTTTCTAAAAACAGTCCTTAAACACACATTAAAATAGTTTGCCAAATCAACACACTTTTTCCCATCAACAAACTTCAATATCAATATTCTAGCCATAGATGGTCGCATACTTTTTAAAGCCTTTTCAACAAGCAATTTTAAATTTATGAGTGTAATTTTCCTTTGAGATAAATCTATTATAGCCTTTGTAACTGCCTGTGTTCCAAAATAATTTATGTTATATCCATTAGTGTATTGAGAATTAATGGCTTTACTTTCAATTAGTCTATCGTATGTATGCACAATCCTTGGTAAAAATTTATAAACTTGTAAAATTGTTTTACTCCAAACGTTTTCCATATTCTACTCCTTTTTATGTCCTATCTAATTATTAAATGGCTTTCGGGGCAAAGTCAAATCTATGTGACATTTTTTACAAAAAACAACATTTTTTTACAAAAAACAACATTGTCAATATTAAAATCAGTAATGTCACCCATAATTTTAGAACATATGTTCTATTCTTACACTATAAAAATGACAAGAGTAGTGTCATTATTTGAATTTTGTTTGACGAATTATGGCTTTGTTTGTCGAATTTTGAAAATTTTGTACGAAAATATTTCGTAATTGTACAAAAGTACGCAAAAACATCGTAATATAATAGTATGAATAATAGAAAAAAATTATCAGATGAAATTAAAATTGATGTTGGATCATTAATTAAAGAATTAAGAAAAGAGCAAAACATGACTCAAACACAGCTTGCCAAACTTTTACAAACAACGCAAGACACAATTTCATTATGGGAACTAGGAAAAAGTGTGCCCGACATCTATGCCCTTATCAAGCTTTCTAAGATATTTAATGTTACAACCGATTATCTTCTTGAACTTGAAGCATAAAAAAACAACCTCACATGTTTAGAGATTGCCTCTAATATTTAGGGGTTGTTTTTATAACAATTAATAATTATTTACACTAATTTCAAAGTAAGCTTTTGGATGAGCGCAAACTGGACAAACATCTGGAGCTTTTGTCCCTATGACAATGTGTCCACAGTTTCTACACTCCCAAACTTTGACTTCACTGCGTTCAAACACTTGTTTTGTTTCAACATTATGAATGAGTGCACGATATCTCTCTTCATGGCGTTTTTCAATTTGTGCAACACCACGAAATTTTTCTGCAAGGTCATGGAAGCCTTCTTCATCAGCAACCTTTGCAAAACCATCATACATATCTGTCCACTCATAACTCTCGCCGTCTGCTGCAGCCTCAAGATTTTGAAGAGTGTCATTAAGTTCACCAAGTTCTTTGAACCACATTTTTGCGTGTTCTTTCTCGTTGTCAGCTGTTTTTAAAAATATTTCTGCAATTTGCTCATAGCCTTCTTTTTTAGCGACAGATGCAAAATATGTGTACTTATTGCGCGCTTGGCTTTCACCAGCAAAAGCTTCTTTTAGATTTTGTTCTGTTCTTGTACCTTTATATTTGTTCATTATTATTCTCCTTTAATTAAATTCCACAAGAGTATACCGCATTTTTTACAATTTTGGCAAGTAAAAATTACCAATATAAATTTTTAAGATAAGGATAACCATTGTTAATATAACTAGACTTTGCCCAATTTTCTGAGTCAACTTTAAAACTTGACACAGCGGGTGCATTGTAAACATCACAATTTTCACTGTACCCAGATGTAGCATTTTTCCAATCCGTCAAATCTAAATCAAGAAGAACAAAATCATCTTTAATACTATCTATGTTTTCTTTTGTGTTCCAATCTATAAAATATGTTGCTATAGATAATTTTTCATAGTTTCCTGACGCAGAACCCACAACATACTCTATTGGCATACTCCAATTCCCATTATCATTAAAATCAATTGAGAATAGTTTCTCTCCCATTGAAAAACCCCACGATACTGCATATCCATTTTTAGTATACCCATTTTGTCTATAAAATTTATTCGCACTACTATTCCACCCAATATACGGCAATATATACCATTTATTTCCGTTTTGCTTTATTGTGTGACCTAAACTAACATCACTTAATGAAAATGTATGTGATTTAATTCCACCAAACCCAGTAGAACGGTTTAAAGCATAACCAAGCGAACCATCGTTTGCACAATTGCTATAACTAAAACTCGACGAGTCAGAACAACCAAGTATACCATCAACAAAATATTTGCCCACAGTGTATGAATACGACCTTTCATCGGTTTTTACAGTTTGTTTATAATTACCGCTAGACTTATAAGTGTGTTTTGTTGCATAAACCACTAGCGTATTAAGTGAATAGAATACTCCGCCACCACTTATAGTGCCTGTATTGTAACAATTTTCTATACTTGAAGCACGAGAATAACCAACTATACCACCTGCATAAGCATAATTGACATTGCTATTTAAAACATAATTACCTCTAATTGCCATAAATAAACTTGGGGCATTTAGTTGATTGTTCATATAAAAACCATTCTCAGCCCATCCACTTTGAGTAAGCCATGTATGAGAGGAACTTTCTGTCTGATTAGGATAATTTAAAGTCGTTTTGTGTCCTAGTCCATATATCACGCAATGTGTAACTGATTTATTAATATATAGCCCTTCAATATCTCTAGCATTTAATGTGTTTTTTATCCAAGTTGTTCCATTATCTGCAACTTGTTTTTCTGTTGGAGTTCGGTTTGGTCTTGTGATAGTTTCTGAAGACTCTGTCTTCACCGCCGATGCCGAGACATTGCCCATATTATAGCAATTTTTAATTTGGGCTTCACTGTAACCAGCAATTCCTCCAACATATGTTTTATCAGTGGAACTGCTGCCCGCTCTAACTCTCCCAAAGTTTGCACATTGGTCAATAGATTGTGTGGTGTGTCCAACAATACCACCCGCTCTTACATCTCCGCCCCCTTCAGGTGTTGTTGTACTTGTCACACTGCCATAATTTACACATAGTTTAATTGTTCCGTAACTTTCACCACATATTCCGCCTGCACGTGGCCATTCATTTGTTCCATTTAAAATTGTTCCATGATTATAACAAAATTGTATTGTTGTGCCACTATATTGTATACCAACTATACCACCAGAAAATTTTGACCTCGCAACAGAGGCATAATTTACACAGTTCGTTATTTGTCCACCACTTGTAAGTGCTCCCGTTAATCCACCCGTTTTTCTATCATCATTTTTGTAATACTGAGGTCCTGTTATTGAACCACTAAGAACAGTTACATTTTTTATATCACCATAACATTCTCCAGCAACACTTCCTGCACCACCTTGACTGCTTGCATTTCTGTTGTTTGTTACATTTATGTTTTTTAAAAACAAGTTTTTTATTGTTCCACTTAGCCTTTGCACCATACCAAGATAAGCATAACTTGAACTTGTAATGCTTAAATTTTGTATAACATGGTAGTTTCCATTAAATGTGCCCGTGAAATTTGCTGTTGGTGTCCAACTTCTCCTCGACATATTTACGTCATTTAAAAGCACATATTCATTATTTATCTGTTTGACATCATTTGGTGAATCTATACTGGTAATGTTATCTGCATAAACTGCATTGTCTTTATCTATATTTTGCTGAGCGTATTCATCTATACTAAACACTCCTGCTAGTTGCTCTGGTGTTGAAATTCCATATGTATTGGTTAATGTCCCGTCTTCATATGTTTGGTCAACAAGTGAAAAATCATAACTTGCTACATCTTGCCATGTGGTTAGTTTTGGATGATATGCTGTAAAAAGTTGGGCGGTGTACACTATACTTACAACTATAAAGGTTATGTACATCACCGCAAAATAAAATGATTTGAAACTTTTATACTTTGTATATACCAAAACCCCTCCCCTACACTACTTATATTTTAGTTGCCCCCATGTCAAGTAATTTGATAATTTTTTTGGAAAAAACTGAATCTTGTAAGGTTTTTTGACATTTTCAAAATTTACATTATTACTGTATACGAAAAATATAGTAAAATCAAGTTTTGTGAGTATTTTTTAGAAAAAGTGAAATTTTTCGGCACAAAAGCGTCTCGAAATGACAAGGTAAGATTCTTCGGTGCCTACGCACCTCAGAAAGACATTGTTCTTGGTGCATGCTGAACCTTTTGGCAGTTACACAAATAAAAACAGATTACTCACTGTGTTCTAGTGGATGTATAATGACCTAGACTGACAATGCACCCAAAATATCTAGCACTTCTTTTATTTCTTTCATTGCCCTATCCATTTGCTCACGTGTATGTGTGGCGGTGTAAGATGTTCTAAGTAGTGCTTGACCTACTGGTGTTGCTGGCGAAACAACTGGATTTACATATACGCCACGCTCCAACAAAAGTTTGCAAGCCAAAAAAGCCTTTTTGTCTTCATAGACATATATTGGTATAATTGGAGTTTGGCTATCTATTATCTTCACGCCAAGTTTTTTTAGTCCATCACGCATATATTTTGAAATATCTTGTAGTGACTTAACCATTTGTGGTTGCTCTTTAAGTTTTTTAAGTGCAGCCCTTGCTGTTGCAACACTACAAGGAGTTATGCTTGCAGAAAATATATATGGCCTTGAATTATGTTTGACATAATCGACAACTCTTTTTGTTGATGCCATATATCCTCCGAGTGATGCCAACGACTTAGAAAAAGTTCCCATTATGATATCAACATCATCTTCAAGTCCAAAGTGTTCAGCAGTTCCCCTACCATGTTCTCCCAAAACACCAAGACCGTGAGCATCGTCAACCATAACCCTTGCCCCATATTTTTTTGCAAGAGCAACAATTTCTGGAAGTTTACATATTTCACCGCTCATAGAAAACACACCATCTGTGACAATTAAAATACCATTTTCTTTTGGAACAAGTTTCAATTTTTCTTCAAGGTCAGCCATATCACTGTGATTATACCTTATCATCTTTGCATAACTGAGTTTTATAGCATCATAAATACTTGCGTGATTTTCTTTATCGCACAAAACCACGTCATTTCTTCCACAAATTGCACTTATTATACCAAGGTTACTTTGAAAGCCTGTTGAAAAAGTCATCACCGCCTCTTTATGTAAAAATTCAGCGAGTTCATTTTCAAGTGCAACATGAATGTCAAGTGTTCCATTTAAAAATCTTGAACCACTGCAACCCGTACCGTACTTTTCAAGAGCATCAACTCCTGCCGCAATTACGTCTTTGTCACTTGTAAGCCCAAGATAGTTATTTGAGCCAAGCATAATTGTGTTTTTGCCTTCCATAACTACTTCTGTGTCCTGCCCCGATGAAAGCATATGAAAATATGGATAAATATCCATCTCCTTTACTTCATCATAGTTTTGTTTCCCTTCTGTCTTTTTAAATAAATCCATAAAATCCTTCCTTTTAATATAATTTCCCAACAATAAAATTCACTAGGCGTACAGGCAAAATTTTTGCAAGTAAACATAATAGTTTATATCCAAAACCAACAGTTACATTAGGTGGTGGATTTTTTCGTTTTAAAACTTTATAAACAACTTTTGCCACAGTTATTGGCGACTTACCATTTTGCTCATCTTTTTCCATTTTTTTAACGCTTTTTGTAATTTTGTCGCCATAAACTTCATTTTCAACATCTGTTTTTAATCTATTTTGAGTAAAATTGGTCTTTGTGTCGCCAGGACGAACGCAACAAACTTTGATTTTTTGATTTCTTACTTCATTTCCAAGTGCAAGTGAAAAAGCTTCAATCGACGCTTTTGTTGCACTATAACATGATTGAAAAGGTATTGAAATTGGTGCAGCAACTGATGATATGTTTATAATTTTGCCTTTTGATTGCCTTAAATATTTAATTGCCAAACTGCAAAGCATAATGACTGCCTTTGTGTTCACAGCGAAAATTTTTATAACTTCTTCTTGCTTTAAATATTCAACAGCACCACTTATACCCATTCCTGCGTTGTTGACAAGTGCATCGATGTGCCCTTCACGCTTTTGTATGTCAGAAAAAATTTGCGACATCTTTTCAACATCTGTCACATCCCCTGAAATATGAACAAAATCAGGCGTGATAAATTCACGCCTTGAAATCCCATAAACTTTGTAGCCTTTTTGTGCAAGAAAAGTCGCGATTGCAAGTCCAATACCGCTTGACGCTCCTGTAACGATAACAACTTTACTTTGATTTTTCATGCAAATAGCCTACAATATTTTGTTGACTTTGTCAACATTATTACTACATTATTTTATTTGTAAAATAAAGAATAAGTTTAAAAGGAACAATTTTTGAAACAAAATATAAAAGTTTCATTGAACTGCCGATAATATACATTGGCTTGTGTTTTTTCTTTTTGAAAATGTTATACATCTTGTTGACGGCATAATTGACATCCATACGGTTTTTTTCACGCTTTTCGATTTGCTCACTGCTTTTTGCTATTTTGTCTTTATATCTTTCATTTGTTGTTAAAGTCTTATCTCTATTTTTTGAAAAGTTTGTTTTAACATCACCGGGGCAAATGCAAACAACATCAATTCCAAAGCTAGTTAGTTCCATTCTAAGTGCATATGAAATCATCAAAACTCCAGCCTTAACAGCACTGTAATGTCCACGAAAAGGGACAGGAAAAAGTGCACATGCCGAACTTATATTAAAAATTTTGCTTCCACTTTTCATAAGTTTAAGTGCACATTTTGTACAGTTCACAACGGCGAAATAGTCAACCTCAAACATATTCCTGACTTTTTGTGTGTCAATAAGTTCTGTTGCCCCAAAAACCGCATAGCCGGCACAGTTTATTAAAATGTCAATTCTGTCATAAATTTTGGCAATGTTTTCAAAAGCGGAATTTATCAATTGTTCACTACTAAGGTCGGCATAAAATTTGGTTATATTATCAAACTCACCTTCTTTGTTTATTTCAACAACTATATCTTTATCTAATAGATATCTTTGCTTTAAAGCCATACCTATTCCACTTGATGTCCCAGTAATAACAACAATCTTATTCATATTATCTCCTATGTTTATTTTAGCATAAAAAAGCAAATACTGTACAATATTTTGACAATAATTTTATGATGTGATAAATTAGCATATATGAACTATGGTAGCAAAAAGACAATACTAAAAGCACTACTTATTTGGCAAATAATACTTGCCTGTTTTTATATACCAGTAATGTTTTTGTATTTAATATTTTATGCTTATATTTCACATCTTATGGCAAGTCTTTACGATATAACTTTGCCCACAAATATTATAACAATTGTGTACTTTTGTATTTATATCTCGTATTTTTGCTTTTTTATCAACTATATTCCTAGAAAATATAAACAAACAAAAGAAGTGTTTCATCAAAAAAAAATATTTTTTAGAATTTTTTCAATACTTTCATTATTTTTTGATATTATCACGGGAATTTTACTCATAGTAACCGCCTTCAAAAAAGATGATGGCGAAGAAGAAATTGTTTATGTTAAGCCTAAAAAAAATAAGCCACCAAAACTTAAACTAACAAAAAATGGCAAACAACAGTTAAAAATATTGAAAAGACAAAGGCACAAAGGCTTAATATCTAAAGAAAATTTTGAACGACAAAAAAAAGAAATAATAAAAAAAGAAAAATTGTGCTAAATTCAACACAAAATGCCATCTGTGTCGAGTAATTTTACAATTCTTACTGATATAATTGCAATGTATCATAAAGGAGGTAAAATTATGAACACAGACAAAATATATGCAGAACAAATCGCAAACCAATATTCAAAAAAGGAGACAACAAAAGTCAAACAACTAAAAAAACTTGACGCAAAAGCAAGAGTACCTGCAAACATATTTGCTTACACTTTTGGAATAGTTAGCGCACTGGTGCTTGGAACAGGAATGTGTTTATGTATGAATGTCATAGGAAGCGGAACAGTTGCGTTTGTCATAGGGCTTGTTGTTGGAGTTCTTGGAATTATTGGATGCTCACTAAACTATACTATTTACAAAAAAATTTTGGAAAAAGGCAAAAATAAATACGGCTCTGACATATTGCGCTTAGCAAAAGAGATATCAGATGAACAAGATTAAAAATCCAAATATGAATAAATCAATGAGCAAGTATTATAATACTGCTCTTTTGATGAATCAAGCACTTATTGAACTTTTAAACAAAAAAGACTTTGAATTTATTACCATTAAAGAAATTTGTTTGAAAGCAGGAGTAAATCGCTCAACTTTTTATTTGCACTATGAAACAATAAATGATTTACTAACGGAGTGTATTGAAAATATAAACAAAAATTTCACACAATATTTTAGTGAAGAATCACAAAAAATTTTAAGTGAGTTACACACCTGTCCAAAAGAAAAGCTTATTTTAATCTCCCCTAAATATTTAACTCCGTATTTAATTTATCTAAAGCAAAACAAAATCATATTTAATGTTGCAGTAAAGCACGCAAATATTATGAATAGTCAAAAGACATTTAATTCTCTAAACAATTATGTTTTTCGTCCAATATTTGAAAGATTTGGCATAAATAAAAAAGAAGGCGATTATATGATCGCCTACTACATTAGCGGAGTGACTGCAATAGTCAACAAGTGGATTCAAAACAATTGTGAAGATGACATTGAATTTATTACAAAAATCATAATGGACTGTGTCCTCAAAAGTTATTAAAATCTCTTTGCCTATTTATTTCATACAAGCATGTTGTGGTAGCACAAGCAATATTTAACGAATCTATTCCTGCCCGCATTGGTATTTTTACAAAATCGTCAGCATTCTCATTATAAAATTTACATAGCCCGTCAGTTTCGTTGCCAATCAAAAGCAAAATTGGAGTGGTAAAGTCATAGTCTTGCAGTCTATTATTTGTTTGCAGAGATGTCGCCACCACCTTCAAATTGGCAAATTGAGTTTTTAGTTTATTAACTATATCTATATAATTATTGTTACTTGTGATGAAAGTTATTGGCATTTTAAAAAACGAACCCATTGACGCCGTAATTACTGCATGGTCATATATATCAACACTGTGCCCAGAAAAGAAAATGTGCTCAACGTTTAAAGCATCACAGCTTCTAATAATCGTGCCTAAATTTCCTTTTTTTGAAGGTCTGTCTAGTAGCAAAAATATGGGGTTGTCTGAATACTTTACCTTGCTCACTGTCTTCATTTTGACAATTGCCAAAATTTCACTAACATCATCTTTGTCACTAAGTTTGCTCATTAGCGCTGGCGACAAAATGTAATTATACTTTGCAAGATGCAAAATGCTTTTTGCCCATGAAGATAGCGTGGTTTTGTTGCAATAAATAAAAGCTTCTATCTCCCACTTATATGTTATTGCATCTTTTATGTTTTGCACTCCTTCAACAAAAAATAGTTTTGTTTGCGCTCTTTTATTCCTATTTTCTTTAAGTGCTAATATTTGTTGAAATGTTGAATTGTCTTTTCCCACATTTATGACTTGCATTTTTACTCCATATATAATAATTATTAAATAAATAGAGGGACTTTTGATAGTACCTCTATTTTTTTAATTATTTCACATCTGGCTTTTTAGGTTCTGTTTTAATTTCAGGCTTTTTAGGTTCTGTTTTTACTTCGGATTTTTGTGGCTGTGGCTTAGCATCTGGACTAGGTTTGTCGCTCACATTAGGTTTTTGTGGCTGTGCCTTTGTGTCCACCTTTGTTTCAGTTGTTTTTGACTTGTCCGCTTTTGCATCTGCTTCCGACAAGATTTCTTTTAATATATCTTCTCGTTTTTTCTCTAACCGCTTATCTTTTTTCTCATTTTGAGTGATACCCTGCTCCGATGTCACTTCTTTCAAAATTTGCTCTTGTGAAGCAACTGCTTCAAATTGCTTTTCGTACTTGATTTTACGTGCCTGTCCATAAATATCAATAACAAGAAGTGCAATGATAATAAGCGATGGCAATAATATCAAAATTATCATTCCCGCAGTTGTTGTGCAAAATTGGAAAAGATTGCCTACAAAACTATTTGTATTAACATAAACGCCAACAACATAATCTGCCATAACCTTATCGGTGTCAGGGCTATTGTTTCTATCGCCCTGTGTTTCAAAAAATATCTTGCCATAATATTCACTTGTCGGGTTCGTATTTTCGTATATACCTACTATTCTATGAAATTTAACAATAGAATAATTTTTTGCAGCTTCACGTTGATATTCATTATTGACGCCACCCCCCATAAAACTGGACAGTGTGGTTTCAATATTTCCACTTGGACTATTGTCTTCAGTAACTTCTGTTAAGTCATCATCATCAGGTTTGATTATTGGCTCATAGAACGCTATGATGTCATCCACTTCTAAATCTTCTGGATTGCATGCTTTAACAAGCACTACATCACCGACATGATACTCGCCATTTTCTTCAACACCGTCTTCCATACTTGATGACAGTATTTTTACTGCTGAATAGCCAAACAGTGATGGAACTTCATTTCTCACTTTTGCACTAAACATCAAAATTGTTGAAAACAAAATTATCAAAAAGAAAGGAATAAATAGTACATTACCAATTATGCTTATAGTCTTATAAAAAACTTCGTTAGGCTTTTTGATACGCTTTGGCGAAGAAGGCTTTTTTTGTACGTCTTGATTTTGATGCTCTGGTGCTTTTATATCTTTCGTAGATTGATTTGTTTTTTGCTCAGCTACTTGTGTTTCCTTTGCTGTTGTTTCCTTTGCTGCAGTATTGTTTAAAGGTGTTTTTGCATCAGCTGTTTTTTCTTGTTTCTGAGCCTGGTTTTGTGGTTTAGGTTCACCAGAAGACTTGACAGGTTGTGGCTGTTTTATAGGTGCTTTTGGTGGAAGTTTAGGCGGAGCTTTTGGAGACACAACAGTTTTAGGCTTTTCAGGTGTAGCCTTTTGCTGCGACATAGTATCTTGTTGTTTTTGTGTACTTGAAGTATTTTTTCCTTGTTTCATATCCCCTCCAAAACTACTATAACTATGTGTAGTATATCATCTTAATTAGTTTGTGTCTATTAATTTATGTTTAATCACAATTTTTTTTATTACTTTCTTTTAAACTTCGCTCTGTCGTACCTTATTCTATTAACCAAGTACAAACAGATTATACAAAGGTCAAAACTGAAAAACAAATTAAGCACTTAACACAAAAAAAATATATTTAAAATTTTGAAAAACATATCGAAATATACTTACATATTTTGCCTATTAATTTTAATATTTTTGTTTTCCAACACAAAAACATTATCAAACATTTTATAATCTTGAAGCCTATGTGCAATTATTAATATGGTTTTTGATGATTTTAATACGTTCAGTGCATTCAATAAAATTTTTTGGTTTTCTGCGTCTAGAAAGCTTGTTGGTTCATCAAGCAACAAAATTTTACTCTCTTTCAAAATCGCACGTGCCAAAACAATTCTTTGTTTTTGACCGCCACTTAAATTGCTCCCATTTTCAAAAATTGTTGTTTGATAGCCATTGGGTAGTGCCATAATTTCGTTATGAATGTTTAAAAGTTTGCAAACTTTTTCAACTTCTTCTTTTTTAATGTTTTTATTTGCAACGGTAATGTTGTTCATTATTGTATCTTCAAATAAAAACAAATCTTGATTTACCAAACAAACGTTTTTTTTGAAAGATATTTCGTTAAAATCGTTAATATCTATTCCGTCATAAAATACAAGGCCATTATTAACAGAATATAGTTTTGCCAAAATAGATAACAAAGTTGATTTTCCGCATCCAGAATTACCCATAATAACATTTAGTGTATTGGGCTTTATCTTGATATTCACGTTATTCAAAACTAATTGATTATCATACGAGAATGATAGATTTTTGATACAAATTGAACCCTGCTCAATTTTTTTGTCTTTTAAACCAAATGTTTCAAAGTTTTTATTATTAACAATTTCAAGTAGGCGTTTTGCATAATAATCTCCGTTTACATAATACGTTTTGAGCTTAGAGAAAAATCCCACAGTATCATACATCAGTCCTTTATAGTTAAATATAATCAGAAGTGTGACTACATCTATCTGTCCACTTGGCAATAGCCAAAGCATTGACATAAAAACTAAAATACTATCAATTAGCCATTGACAATAAGTACCTATTCTTGAAATAAGCTCAAAGCGTGTGTTTTTGTCACACACCTTTTCTAGCAAATCATTTTCACTTTTCATAATTTTTTCACAAGTTACTGATTTTATGCCCAAACCCTTTATGTCTTTTATCCCTTTAACAATTTCATCAAATACAGAGTTTGCATTTTCACTACTTCTTTTTACTTTTTCCAAGTCCTTCAAACTCAAATTGACTTTTATTGTCTCAATTACAAACAAAACAATGACACCGATGGTAAAAAACAAACCGCATTGCCATGACAAAATATAAATAATTACTAAAAAGGCAAAGTTTGTAAACACGTCAACAAGTGTGCCTGCAACATTCCCAACAAATTGACTTAATTCATCTATGTCATCATTTAACCTTTCCAAATAATAACCAAGTCCATTATCTCTTATATTCGCATATTTAGTATTCAAAAACGACTTAACAAAGTCTTTTTTTATGTCAAAAGCAACTTTTTTTGATAGTTTAAACTGCAACTTACTCCAAAAGAACCAGTTGATATGATGAAGTGTTACCACAGCCAAAATATAAATAGTAAATGTCACAGCAATACCAGCATCTTCGTTTGTTATTCCAAGCAGTTGTTTACTCATAAGATATGATAGAAAAACCCCGGCCGAGCTTGCAATCAACATTACAAAAATAAGAATAGATATAAGCAATTTATTTTTGCTAAAATAATATTTAAAATAATATAGATTTTTAAATCTTTTTAAAAACATAATTATAACTCCTTAAAATTTTCGGCAAAAAGCAAAAAACAAAGGAATTTTATCAAATAAAAAAGTCCATTTTTTTCAAATGAACTTTATCTTATTAAACAACAAAAAGATATGCGTTAATAAATAATCACAAGATAAAACTCACTAGTTTTTATACAATAAATACATAAAACTAGCCGTGTAGTTTTATGTGACTATTTATTTCTTAACTTTAAAATACAACATATCATAATTAAAACTCTCGTTTATAGTTTAGCACAAAACATCATATTGTCAATACAATTTTTCAACTTATTTCTAAAAAATATGTTTTATGTCAAAATTTATGAGAGTTGCAATAAATCTAAAATTATGATATAATTTTTAAAAATAATAGGAGTAAAAATGCTCAAAATCAAAAACTTAACAAAAAGATATGGCGAAAAAATTGCAGTCAATAACATAAGTCTTGAAGTTAAAGGCGGACAAATCACTGCCTTCATTGGTCATAACGGAGCGGGAAAGACCACAACGCTCAAAGCCATTGCAGGAATTTTGGACTTTGATGAAGGTGAAATTTTTGTTGATGGAAAAAATGTCAAAACTCAGCCTCTTGAAGCAAAAAATGTTATAGGCTATCTTCCCGACAACCCAGATTTATATGACAACTTAAAGGCGATTGACTATTTAAACTTTATTGCAGATGTCTTCAAAGTAGATAAGTCCACTCGTGAACAAAGAATAAAAACATACGGCGAGCGTCTAAAAATATATGGCGACCTAGGTGCACCAATAGGAACATACTCGCATGGTATGAAGCAAAAATTAGCAATACTTGGACTACTTGTTCACAAGCCAAAGCTATATTTGTTTGACGAACCTTTTGTTGGTCTTGATCCCCTGACTAGTCACGAACTTAAACTCATTATGCAAGAAGAATGCAAAAATGGCAGTGCGTTCTTTTACTCAACTCATGTATTGGAAGTTGCAGAAAAGCTTTGCACTAATGTTGTGATTATCAAAGACGGCAAAATTGTTGGTCAAGGCGAAATGGAAAAAGTCACCAAAGATGAAAGTCTTGAAAATGTGTTTTTGGAGCTTGAAAAGTCTGATGAGAAACATAATTAACTTAACCAAAATAAATTTCATAAACATATTCAAAGGTATGTTTGGCTACGGCAAAAAAACAGGCAAACGATTTTTAATTTCGACAATCGTTATTTTTGCCCTTTTATATTTTGTTTTCGGCAATCTTATGGATACATTTATGCAATATTTTGTTGCACTAAATTCTCCAAACTACATATTTTTTGTCGGTGCACTTTTAAGCTTTGCTGTTGTTCTGTTTTTTATAACATATGAATCACAAAACTACTTTTTCAAAACAAAGGACTTCGACATATTGTCTGCCCTACCTTTAAAAAATTCAGAAATTGTAATAGCAAAATACACAAGTGTACTTTTGTCCGCATACATATATTCTTCCTTGATTGTTTTTCCAACAATTGTTGTGTATTTCATGTACACGCCTTTTTCTATGCCCATCTTGCTACTTCAAATCTTGGCTTTTATATTTATCCCACTCGTTCCCATGGCACTTGGCACACTGCTTGGACTTATAATAAGTTTTGTAACAAGCAAACTAAAACATTCAAACGCTATCACAATAATTTTATTTCTAATGCTCTTTGTCGCATATTTTGTAATGTTCTTTTACATGAATAATTTTGCAACTCAAATTGTCGCAGGTGGTGACACTCTTATTAACAGTATGCAATATTA
>CALWTH010000005.1 GCA_944384405.1 uncultured Clostridia bacterium | reverse complement strand
GCTATTGTAAAATATGATAACGGGAAATATACAGTTATTGAAGTTTAATCTGCATAACCATTAAAATGTGGATTGTATATTGTATAGACATCAGGTTGATTTCCTTGTTGAGGAGTCCTCTCAACATTTCCTCTTATACATATATTTTGTTTATCATATTTTGACCATTCTTTATCTATATATTCATTTGGGAATTCAATATAAATTGTAATACCGTCAAATGTGGTTATCCAACCTCCGCTAAAAGCACTACCGTAAAAAGTATTATATTTGCCACAATAGCCATCATTTTTATTCGAATTATTACTTGTTACTATACCTGAAATTAGTATCCAAAAAAAGATTATTAAGAGTATATTTTGAAAACCATTACCAGAATTATTTGTTGTTGAAGAATCTGAAATATCACTTAAATATTTTTCTCTCTTTTGATTAAAATTTTCTTCTGAGGTAACTTCTTTTTCTTTTAACTCATTACATTTTTTTAACTTTTCATTCTTCATTTTTCATAACTCAAATTGCATAATTCTAATTATTAGTTTGGGATAAATTCTTCATGCGTTCTAGACAGTCATTTAACATCATCTGGCATTTGTTTTGTTCATAAGATGGAGCATTATCACGGCAATAATAACTTATTTCATTTACACCTTGTTGCACAATAGATTTTACTTGTGGAGAAGAATCAAGACCATATTTTCTATCAAGCAAATTGCCAATAGTATTTAAAAAGCCAGACATATCTTTATTGGCATAAAGTTTTTGAATATGAGCAACTTGTCCAAAAATACCGGCACAATAAAAATCCTTTTCTTTATTATTAAAATTTTTAGGTAAAGAATCTGTATTATCACAACTACATAATATGCTAATCATCATTAAAAAAATTGAACTTTTATAAAATTTTACCATATCATTTACTCCTTATAAATTTCAGTAAGTTCAATTACCGTAACGCATTTATTTTTTGCCTTTTTGCAAATATCATAAGCACGACCTTCATACTGATTAAATGCAATAATGAAATCTGAATTTTCAATAATCCAATTATTGCGATATACTATACACCATCTTTTATTATGAAAGTTTATTTCATCAGGAAATATAAAATCATCAAAAGGTCTTCCTTCTCTATTAACTTCTTGCATACTTGCAACAACCAATACGATTTTAATATTGTTATATTGTTGTTTTATCTGCAAAACAGAATTATAGGCATCATTTTCATAAGCCCCTTTTTGACCTACTAAAAAGGTTTTAACATCATTATTTTTTATCAACAATAAAACCTGTTCTTTTATTTTTTCAATAATTTCAGGTTTAGACCAAATATAATCATTTCCAAAAAATGCACAGGTTTTACTCATTTTACATCTGACAAAAAATAAATGTTTTTATCAGGATACACAAACCAACAATTATGTTCCTCTTTTAATGCAAAAAGAAAAAAATTATTATTTTATACCTATCAACTCGTTAAATTCCTTGGGTTTATTGGGTTTTTAACAAATTTAATAATTAAAAATGAGTAAAGAAAAATAAAGTAAATAACTATAAAAAAGGGGTTGATTTTATTGTTCAATTATTATGCACCTTTATTTTATATCAACTCATTGAAATTCCGATAAATAAAGTAAAAGGAATTAAAATGATAATTGCATATATAAGAAAAAGCACCGGCAAACAAATCTATGAACATCAAGAATATGAAATTAAAGAATATGCTAAAAAGCATAATCTAAAAATTGATAAATGGGTAGAAGAAAGCATATCAAGCCGAAAAGAATTAAGAAAACGACAATTAGGACAATTACTTGATGAATTGCAAGAAGGAAGCATACTTATAACAACTGAAATATCAAGATTAGGTCGCTCATTGCTTGAAGTAATGGGAATACTACAAACTTGTTTAACAAAAAATTGCCAAGTGATAACAATTAAAGAAAATTATCATTTAGGTAATGATATACAAAGCAAGGTTTTAGCATTTGCATTTGGTTTGAGTAGTGAAATCGAACGCAATTTAATTAGCCAAAGAACTAAATGCTCTCTTGAAACTAAAAAAGCTGCAGGAATAAAACTCGGCAGACCTTTTGGCTCTGAATCAAAAAAACTTAAATTATCAAAAAATGCTAAAAGGATAAAAGATTTATTAGATAAAAAAGTCCCCAAAGCCCAAATAGCCAGAATTATGGGGGTGCAAAAAATAACTTTAAGGCGTTTTATAAACCGTATGGGGTGGAATATGTAATTTATTATTATTAAAATTGTAAAAAAAATAACAAGAAATTTATTTTTCTTGTTATTTTTTAATGACTATAATTGATATTGTTCTTTATATCTATAAAATGTTGGTTTAGTAATTCCATATTTTTTACAAATATCACTAACTTTTACTTTATCAGCAATATCTTTTTTTAATTCTTCAATTTTTGATAATGATAATTTTTTGCAACGCTCTTTTGAATATACACCTTTATTTTTTGCGATGGCAATTCCCTCTTTTTGACGCATTTTTATCATATTTCTTTCAAATTCAGCAATGGAGCCGATAATTTGTAATGTTAATTTGTTAAAGGGATTATTTGTATCATCTGTAAAACGCAAATTTTCCTTAATAAAATAAATTTCGGCATGACGTTCTTCTGTAATAGTTTTTACTATTTGCAACAAATCGTTAATATTACGAGCCAATCTGTCAATAGAATGAACCTCAACAACATCACCTTTTCTAATCCATTTCAACATTTCTTGCAATCTTGGGCGATTTGTAGAACCACCGGAAGCATAATCTTCAAATACTTCATCATATTTTTCAATTTCAGTTGTTTGTCTATCGATTTTTTGCGAACCATCATTTGAAGAAACACGAGCATATAAAAATTTCATTTTCTTAACCCCTTAAAAGTAATATTATAGTCTTAATTTACCATTTACTTTTTAAAAGTCAATACAAATATTACCTTAATATTAC
>CALWTH010000004.1 GCA_944384405.1 uncultured Clostridia bacterium | reverse complement strand
ATTGGAAAAATTTAATGAATGAGGAATCACAAAAAATTTGTGTAACTATGCCTAAAAATTCTCTAGTTTTTGAAAAGTTTGGTTATGCGTTAGATAAGAAATATGTAAAAAAAATTAAAGAAATTGTATCTACCGAAAATCAAATTGATATATGTGGTTTACAAACTGATGCCTGTGTTTATGCAATTTCATTACAACTTTTTGATAACCAAATTTATCCTAATATTTTAATAAATTACACAGCAACAACAAATGATTATGAAAGCGTAAAGTTTATGCTTACTCATCAATTTGGGAAAATTGATGAAATGAAATAAAGTGTGTTTTTATGGATACGCACGCTTTCCGCCATGGACTTATCCATCCGTACCATTAAAGGTATGGATGGATTTTTTGTATTAGGGTATGGGACTTATTTTATAAGAAAGTTTGCTAATTTTTTAAAAAAAATTATTACACTTGTTTTATTATTTATCATGCCCAATCAAAAATATGCGTTGTGAAATAACGAATTTTTCAAATTAACTACAAAAGTGGACGGAGCATTGTAATAAAATACATGAGACGATAATTAATAAATTTATTTATAGTTATAATAAAAGTGTTTGGTAAAACTCATTATAGTTTAATGATATTAAAACCGGCACTTCTTATCAATCTATTATATACAGCAAGTCCGACACCTTTTTTTTGTGGGCATCTTGCGTAAACTGTTTTTGCGTTTAACGTGTCAAGTTCTCGCAGTTTGGTAAACAAATTGTGTGCTTGTTCACTTGGATAATTTTTTCTACCGTATGTGAGCGTAGGAATACTTAAAGCGTCTTTTTCTTCATCAAAAACAAGGGCAAAGCAGTTTTCAGTTTTGTGAGTGTTTACATATTCAATAAACTTTTTTAAACTTCCTTTAAGTATTATCACATTTGCATTTGGTGCGTAGTGTTTGTACTTCATACCTGGGGACAAAACTGGCCTATTTGATGATATTTGTTTTGTTATCGCACTTGCAAGTTTTACCGGTTTTTTAAGTACGTCTTCAATCATTTCTTTTGTAATTGCCCCTGGTCGTAATATGATTGGTGTTTTGTTTAAAACTGATATCACTGTTGATTCAACACCTGTTTCGCAGTCGCCGCCGTCAATTATGAGTGGTATTTTTCCGTTCATATCTTCATATACCGTCTTTGCGTTTGTGGGGCTAGGCTTTCCACTTATATTTGCACTTGGAGCAGAAAAAGGAGTTTGTGATAGTGAAATGACTTTTCTCGCTATTTCATTTGAAGGCATTCTTACGCCAACGCTGTCAAGCCCTGCACAAGATTCATTGCAAACTTTAGGACCTTTTGGCATAATGATGGTTAGTGGTCCTGGCCAAAACGCTTTCATCATTTTTAAGGCGTCTTCATTAACTTCTTTCACAACGTTGTCTAACATATCCAATGAAGAGATATGAACGATGAGGGGATTATCCATTGGTCTACCTTTTGCCTCAAATATCTTTTTAATTGCACTTGGGTTAGAGCAATCTCCGGCAAGTCCGTAAACTGTTTCTGTTGGCAAAGCCACAACTTCGCCACTTTTTAATAATTCGCAAGCAAGTTTTATGCTTTCTTCACTGGGTTTTAATAATTGTGTTTTCATAGATTTCCTCTTTTGCCTTAGTATATTAGCACAAAAATAATTTTTTTTAAACTTTTGTCAATGTTTTTTGTTGATTTTAATGAAAAATAACATATTTATTTTACTTTAAAATTTTGAGCTTTTGTGCTAAATTATTAGCGAGGATATTATGGAAATAAAAATTCAACAATTTATTGAAAAAGTCAATCAAATTTTTGGTGAAAGTCAAATAAATAAAATAGTTGTGAGTAATCTAGTTGATAAAAACTATAAATATAAAAAAGTTGTTATTGAATATAAAGTAAACCGCTATATGATAAATTGTTTTACTGAAAAACAGTGTTTTACAAAAAATATAGACAAAGACGACATAGTAAATGTTTTATGTACATATGTGAACTCATACAAACAATTTAACTTTTTCTCTAATTTATTTAATTATGAGCTCAAATTTTCGAAATCAGGCAAACTTTTTTTATCTAAGTCAAAAAGTCAAAACAAAGTTAGCATAACAGAGGCAAATAACAGAAGCAAAAACTATATTTTCAAAGAAGGCGAGATTATTCAGCCACTTATTGATATGGGCATTTATACAAAAGACGGCAAAATAATTAACTCAATGTATGACAAATATAAACAGATAAACAGGTTTATAGAGCTCATTGATGACTATATTAAAGATAGCAAACTCACGAAAATAAACATTATAGATTTTGGTTGTGGGAAATCATATCTGACTTTTGTTGTGTATTATTATTTTAAGCATATAAAGGGCATTGACATAACCATGGTTGGACTAGATTTGAAAGAAGATGTGATAAATAAGTGCAACCAAACTGCCATTAAATATGGCTATGACAATTTGAGTTTTGAACTTGGCGACATAAATGGCTACACGCCAAAAACCGATGTGGATATGGTCATATCGCTTCACGCCTGTGATACTGCAACTGACTATGCACTATTTAATGCAATCAACTGGAATGTTAAGATGATATTTTCAGTGCCTTGTTGTCAGCACGAAGTAAATAAACAAATCTCGTCAACGAGTCTTCCAATCATAACAAGATATGGTTTAATTAAAGAGAGAATAGCGTCTGATTTTACAGATATTGTCAGATGCAACTTGCTTAAAGCAATGTCATATGATGTTCAAATGATTGAATTTGTCGGATTTGAGCATACTCCTAAAAACATTCTCATTAGAGCAAACTTAACGCAAATACCTTTACAAACAAGAAAAATGTATCTAAAAGAAGTTGTGGACTTAAAAAAAGCGTTTAATTTCAATCAAACGCTTTATACTTTGCTTAATAAAAAACTTGAAAATCTATTTTCTGATAAACAATAGAAAAGAACTTAACTTTTTTTTGTAACTCTTGCAAGTATTGCAATTAGTATTATTCCCACAATAAATATGCCGGCACAAATTGCAAGTTTTGAGTACACAAATTGATTGACTGTTTGGTCTGTAATTCCAAAAAATTTTGTCAGTTCGGAAAATTCTTGAAGGTTATCAGTTGTTAAAAGTTCAATTAGCTCCTGATATGTAATTCCCCAAAATATTTCAGGGGCGAACCATGTAAACACGCACAGTGCTATGAATAAAATAAATATCATTGCTACTTCTCCTTTTTGTATATCAATATTTCATTTGAATTGCTTTCGTCAAATTTTCCAGTGCTGACAAAACCGCACTTTAGCCAAAAATCTTTTGCATTTTTTGCTGTGTCTAAATATATATTTTTTGCGCTCATGGAAAAAAGTTGTTTTATTGTATAATTTGCAAGTTCTTTGCCAAGTCCTTTACATCTTTTTGTTGGCACAATGAAAAATTCTCGAATGAAGCCATAGCCGGTGAATTTATTCCAATCACTTTTTTCGTTATCTATTTGAAAAATTGAAAAGCCAACAACTGTATTGTTGTCTATGGATAACAACATGAATATTTCTTGGTTTGCCACTTGTTTTAATATATAATCTTGACAACTTTTAATTTGCTCCTTTGTAACTTTGTTATTAGTAATATATTTCCAATATTGTTCAAAAACGTCACGAAATTCTTTTTCGTATGATTGGTCGTACATTTTTGTAAGACTCATCTTATCTCCTAAACTATAAAATTACTTTTATATTAAATCACAAATTAAGCTATATGACAAGCGAAATTTGCCGAACGCTAAGGCGTGGAATTTGTAAGATTTTGTTTGTTTTTGCTTTAATTTTTTTGTTTTTGGGTATTCTACAAAATAGAGAATGATGCAATGTTATAAATTAGATAAAAACATTTGACATAAAAACATTTTAATTGTTAACATTGCCGTGAAGGAGGTAAAAAAAATGAAGAGTTTGTCACTCAAAAAAGTTCTCAGTGTATTTGCTTGTTTTGCTATTGTATTGTTTGCTGGAATAATCTTTGCAGCATGTGGTGCTCCAAAGACATTGTGGAAAGGTGACCTTTCAAAAGAAGGCGTTTTCAATGATGCTAATGGATATTATGGCGAAGTGACTTTGAATAAAGATGGAACAGTTACTTTAACGCCAACACAAAGCGGAAGTGTTTACACAGCAGCTAATACATATTTTGGCGAAGAAGACAAAAACTATGACTGGCGTGAAGGCGGAATGTCTGTTAGCTTTACAGTTGATGTTAAAGCTGAAGATTTGACTGCTGGAAATGCGCTTGTTTGGACTTTGGCATTAAACGAAAAACAAACACCATCTGACACAGAAACTGCTCAGGCTAGTGATTATTACAGATATCTCACTGAACTTGCTGTTTTCTTTGTTGGAACAGATGACGGAGTTAAATTCGTTTATGCAGAAACTGGTGTTGACCAAACAGATTACACAGCTCTTGTAGCTGGTGATGATGCTGCATCTCTCACTGATGGCAAGTACACAGTTACATATGACTTTGGTACAAACAAAGACGGATATGTTACTGTTGTCGTTACACTTGAAAACTCAAAAGGTAAAGAAGTGTATTCATCAGAAGAAGCAACATTTGATGTGATAGACAGCCATTTATATGAAAACGGCTCAGCTGTTAAAGAAGAAATGGTTGAAGGTTTGAGATACCTTTGGTGCGTAAGAGTAACTTCTGGCACACCTGTCACAGTTTCATCTGTTAAAGTTACTGAGTAAACTATAAACTTTGAAATACAGATTGCATTAAGTTGCAGTCTGTATTTTTTTTGCATAATTTTTTGTCATAACCATCAAATAAAAAATTATAATACAGGAAATATTACATTTTTTTACCAATATTTTTTTATTTTCTGCTCACAATAAATATATGGAATATGTAAAAGGTAAACCTTATTTTACTGATTGCAAGTCAAGGATAAAACAATATCCATATTTAAATGATGAGAAGTATTGCGATATTTTAATCATTGGTGGGGGAATTGATGGTGCTATTGCCAACTACTATCTTTCACAAAAATATGATTTCGTTTTGGTTGACAAGGGTAGGCTTGGATTTGGTTGCACATCGTGTGCAACGGCACTACTTGAATATCAACTTGATGATTTTGCAAGCGACCTAAAACCTTTTATGTCTGAAAAAGAAATATGTCTTGCTTACAAAATGAGGCTTAGCGCCATTGATAAAATTAGCGGTTTTATTAACCAATATGGGAACAAATGCGAGTTTAATTTGCGTCCTACTTTTTTGTTTTCAAACTCCATTACGGGATTATAAACGCTATGAAAGGCGTAGAGGTGATTGACGATATTTTGCAACACAAAGACAATGAACTTATTGAGATTTTTTCACCAAAAAGAAAAAACTTGTAATTTTGTTGTTAATTTTGTTAAAAATGTAGCTTATTGTAAAGATTTTTACCTTTTGTTTTTAACAAAATTAAACTGGTGAGAAATATAATTAAATATGCAAAAATGATAATTCCAAAAATAATAAATATGTTTTGAATATAGTTTATTAAAAACATCGGTGCAAATGCTACAATCATGTCCAAAACTATTATGATAATTAAAGACACACTCTGCTTGATTATTTGATTTATGTTGTCGTAGTCAAACTTTGGCAAATATAAGTTTAATACAAGTCCCAAGGTTGAAAATGCCAAGAGCGACAATATTGGCACAACAAAAAACATCAAAGTTAAAAACCAATCAAGTTGATTAAAAAACAAAATAATTGTAATTATATTTGAAAGCAAAATAAATGGTAAACTCAGCGCTATGTTAAATAATATTTTTGCAAAGTATATATTATTTGATTTTAATGGTAAACTTTTTAACATATTTATTTGTTTGCCTTCAATACTTATGCTTGCGTATGTTGTGTTGCTCATTCCTGTAAACATGGCGTTTAAAAGTACCAAAATATTAAGTAAATAATTTACACTTATTCCTTGACTTGTGTCAAAAAATGATTGCAATGAGATTTTAAGAATTATTGGGACTATTAGCATAAATATTAATGAAAAGGCACTGTTTAGCACATACATTGGTGTTGAAAAATATCTTTTTGCTTCAATGTTAAAGAGTGACACTATTGAAGATTTTTGATTGAAAATATATGCCTTTTTATATTTTGGCAACTTCTTTTTTATGAGTGCATAGTTGATTTTTTTGTAAAGCAGTGTCAAACAAATTAAAACTATTGATGTCATGGCAATTGAAAAAAGCATGAACAAAAATAGATACAAAACTTCACTAGAAACAAAGCCTTTAAAATACCATGCAATACTTGGAAGATAATATTGCATACTGTTAATAAGAGTGTCACCACCTGCGACAATTTGAGTTGCAAAATTATTCATGTAAAAGAACATTACAAAATATGCGACAAAGAGCATTAGAAATAAAATTATTGTGATAGCGT
>CALWTH010000003.1 GCA_944384405.1 uncultured Clostridia bacterium | reverse complement strand
TGTCATAGAACTGTCAAAAAGCATCGCAATACTTTGTTTCTGTCTTGTCAGTCTAGACAGTCATGTACAAAGTACACTCCTGCCTAGTCTGACAAGCCGAGCCTCGTCTTGCTTGTTTTTTGGCAGTATATTTAGTATACAAACTGGATGTTGTCATAAGGTAACATCTTTTTTGACTCTTTTGTCATGCTGAGGCACCTTTTAGGTGCCGTGAGAATCTTATAATCTCATAATTCATAAAAAAAGAGGCTTGACCTCTATTTTTTAAATGTTAATTTAAAGTAATATCTTAATTTTTTATATGCTTTGCGTTTTTTTAGTGATGAAAGTGCATCGAGCGACCAAGCATAATATTGTTGAATTTCATCTTTTGAACCATTAAACTTTTTCCACATATTTTCAAAATATATTGAATCTAGATATATGCTTCTTAAATTGCTGAGTTTATCGGCAAGATTTACAAGTTTAGCTCGCTCATCGGCATTTTTTAGTTGTTGCATATGTAACTTTTTTCTTTCAAGATAGGGAAGTGACTTGTCTTCGCTATCTGCTGAAACCAATTTGGCGACACCACTGCCAAATTTTTCTTCAATCTCTTCTATTTTAGTGTCAGTGTCTTCAACTGTGTCATGAAGTATGCCGGCAATTATTGTGATTTCATCTGCCTTTTCTTCTTTTAAAATCTGAGTTACTTCATACAAGTGCACAATATATGGAATTTTTGTACCTTTTCTAAATTGACCACTATGCTTTTTAGTAGCAAACTCAAATGCGTCATCATATTTTTTTTGGAAATCTTTTGAAATATTCATATTTTTCCTTTTATTTTACATCCACTTTATAAAGTCCGTGCAAATTGCAATACTCATAGACTGCAACAACATCGTCTTTTTTTACATTAAACTTAGCCACTGGCTGTGATGCTGGACGAAGGTGTTTGATTAAATATCCGTCAACAAGTTCTACCACAATGAAATTTATGTAGTGATTTTCAAGCATAGGGTGAAGAACTTCGCCAACTGTAACGGTCAATTCATTATCGCCAAATGCAAGTAAAGGCAAATGCTTTTCAAGTGCACCATCACTTTGCATAGGGACAAGGGCAGTCATTTTCTCGCCACAACAAACAAGTGGAACGCCTTTATCCACAAGTTTAATTGCAACATTTTTGCAGTGTTCACATAAATAGATATTTAACATTATTTTTTACCTCCAAATACTATTTTAAATTTTTGTATACATTTATTTATTACATCTTTTGCGGTGTCGGCACCGCCAGTTGTGAGAATTTTTACTTTTTTGTTTTCAAGTTGTTTGTACACCGTCAAGAAGTGTTCAAGCTCGTCGAGTATGTGACTTGGTAGTTCGCTTATGTCCTTGTATGAATTGTACTGTGGGTCACCAAAAGGTATGGCTATTACTTTTTCATCTACTTCATCTTTATCTGTCATGTTCACAATTCCGATTGGATAACATCTAACTAAACTTGCCTTTTCAATCGGTTGGCTACAAAGCACAAACACATCAAGAGGGTCACCATCACCAGAGTATGTTAGCGGAATGAAGCCATAGTTCATAGGGTAGTGTGTGCTTGTGTATAGCACTCTGTCCAAAATTATTAGCCCTGTTTCTTTGTCTAGTTCATATTTATTTTTGCTACCTTGCTCAATTTCAATAAAAGCCACAAAGTCATCTGGTTTTATTCTGCTTTCGTTAATATCTTTCCAAACGTTCATATTTTCTCCATTAGTTATATTGACAAGTTTAATTTTTTTTGTCAAGCACTTGCAAAAGTTTGTAAAAACTATGCAAAAAAATATATAATATAATTAAAGGAGAATTTATGGATAAGATAACAAAAATAAAAGCAAGACAAATTTTGGATTCACGTGGTACACCAACTGTTGAAGTTGATGTCTATGCCGGCGATGTTATGGGCAGGGCAAGTGTGCCATCTGGGGCATCAACAGGTGCGTTTGAAGCAATTGAACTTCGTGACGGCGACAAAAAATTTTATTTTGGGAAGTCTGTCACAAAGGCAGTCGACAATGTCAATAACATTATTGCACCAAAACTTTTGGGGCAAAGCGTTTTTGATCAACGTAAAATTGATGAACTTATGATTGCACTTGACGGCACTGAAAACAAAAGTGTGCTTGGTGCAAATGCCATTTTGGGCGTTTCGCTTGCAGTTGCAAAGACTGCGGCAAAAATAAAAAACGAGCCACTATTTTCATATTTAGGCGGAGAAAGTGCGCATATTTTGCCTGTTCCTATGATGAATATCATAAACGGAGGAAAACATGCCGACAATAGCATAAACATACAGGAGTTTATGATTATGCCTGTTGGAGCGAAGAGTTTTTCTGAGGGCCTTAGATGGTGCGCAGAAGTCTACCATAGTCTAAAAGGTGTTTTGAAAGATAAAGGACTTACGACGGCGGTTGGTGATGAGGGCGGATTTGCTCCAAACCTTAAAGACGATGAAGATGCTTTTGTTTGCATTATGGACGCCATAAAAAATGCAGGGTACAAGCCTGGTAAAGATTTTAAACTTGCTGTTGATGTCGCGGCGACAGAAATGTATGACGAAGCTAAAAAAATCGGCAAGACAGGAAGTTATTATTTTTGGAAATCAGACAAAATATATACTGCAGATGAAATGATTGAATTCTGGAAAGAAATGACAAAAAAATATCCAATATTTTCAATTGAAGATGCACTAGCAGAAGAAGATTGGGAAAATTGGCAAAAACTCACCAAAGTTCTTGGCAAAAAAGTTCAACTTGTTGGAGATGACCTTTTTGTCACAAATGTAAAAAGACTTCAAAAAGGCATTGACCTTGGGGCAGGAAATGCAATACTTATTAAAGTCAACCAAATTGGAACGCTTACTGAAACACTTGATGCAATAAGCCTTGCTAAACAAAATGGCTACAACGCAATAGTGTCGCACAGAAGTGGGGAGACTGAAGATGTGACAATTTCAGATATTGTTGTTTCTCAAAACTGTGGTCAAATAAAAAGCGGTGCACCATGTCGAACCGACCGTGTGGCAAAATATAACCAACTACTTCGTATTGAAGAAAATCTTAGCAAAAAAGCAAAATATTATAGGATGTAACAATTGTCTTGAGCCTCATTTTCTGTCTTTCTGAGCTGAAGGCGAAGAATCTTTCTGATTCAAGAAATCCAGCGGATTTCTTCCTTAGAGTTGTGGCAAAACCGCCAACGCAGTGCGGTTTTCGTTTGGCCACAGGTAAGGGCATAAAACAAGCAACAAGCACTACATTTTGCAATGTTTTGCAAAATTGTGCCGAAAGCGCAGTTTTTGCCCAGTGTCATTTTGAGGCACCGACAGGTGCCGTGAGAATATCAAAAATATATATTTTTTTAAACAAAAAACGGTACATCTAATTTAATATTAGGTGTACCATTTTTGTACATTTTTTGTATATATTTTGTCTAATCACTAAAAGAATATCACCTTTTGACCTGTTTTCAAAATAAATTTAATAATTTTTTATAGAAGAAGTACACCTAATATTAAATTAGATGTACCAAAAAAGAGGTGGATAATGAAAAGAAGGAGTAAGTTAATTTTTAGCCTAATATCGTTATGTTTTAGTATAGCAGTACTATGTTTTGGAGTATACAGTGCACTAAGCGTAAGTTACTCCATAAGTGGTAGTGTAAGTTATGAGGTAACAGATGCATTTGTTGAAATAACAACCAATGTTTATGCAAGTTCTGAACGTATGGAACAATCTACATTGAATTCAAATGCACAAAATCTTGAAGACCCAACTTATGTAAACACATACACAAAAGTTGGAGATACATATACATACAACTCAATGGAAGAACTTAGTGAAACAAATCAGCCACAGGCAAGTGGAATAGAAATAAATTACAATAATTATTATACCTATTTCATTGTAATAAATATAAAGAACTTAAGTAGTGATGTAAACATATATGCACTTATAGAAGAAGATATAATAGGGACTGAATTAAATAGTAATGTATATAAGACACGCTATCAAAACGGTATAATTAAGCCACAAACGGGTGACAATGTTGGTAAAAACATAGT
>CALWTH010000002.1 GCA_944384405.1 uncultured Clostridia bacterium | reverse complement strand
ATAATAAAATAGAACATAGAAAAAGTGTTTACTATACTCCAAGTCGAATACGCAAATATGATTATTTATCTAATATATTTAGTGATAAATTATTACAATTGAAAAGACTTTGGATAAATGAATTTTCTAAAGCAATTGATATCATTAAAACACCTAAACAAGTTGAAGATGATGTGAGAACTGTCAATCTAATGGATGGAGTGTTGGATTATGATGAAGCAAATATGTCAGGAATGCTTGCAAATATAAGAAGACAAAAACCTTATAAGTTTGTAATAAAATCAATCTATGCTCAATTTTTTCAGCAGATGATGGCTGAAATAAATGCCTTGTCTTTAAGAGTTATGGTAAGTCAAGGTTATAAAAGTGAAGACTTTTCAAAAAAAGCATTTGATATATTTATTCAAGGTAAACAAAAAAGTAATCAAATTCAATTTCCTGATTTCGATAACTATTATATATTTGACAGAGCCTATTTGGTTTGGAATTTTTTGAAGCATAATTCATTAAGGTCTTACGATGAATTAAAAAGAAAGTATCCTGAAATGATATATGACCCAAATAACAATTATAAAAATGGTGATTTGGCATTAACAGTTTTAAAAATTGATGAAAGATATATTTTAGATTGTTTAGATAATTTACATAAATTTTTTGATGAAGTATGCGAAAGAGGCTTTGATGAAAATATTAAAGATGCTAAATGGGATTACGATGATTATTTTATAGAGCAAGTCGATTTAGAAATAGAAGCAATAACAAACCCATTGGGATTACCTGCTTGGGTATAAAAAGGAGGAAATAATATGAATTTGATTTGTAGACCATTGTTACAAGGAATTATGGCTTATTGGGATGAAGTACCTAATACTGCAGTTTACACTATAAAATTGTTTATAAATGAAAAAATAATTTCTAGAAAAACAAATGAAAGGACTGAGTTATATTGTTCTTTTAATGGATTAGCTCCAATTGACGGAACAACTTATTCTGTTATTCCAAGAGGCGGTTCTGTATCTATTGGTGGTTATCGTGGACCTTCGCATAGTGGTTTAGATTACTATGTTCAAATCGAAGCTGAAGATAGAAATGGTAAAATTTTAGAGCAATCTGAAAAAGTGAAATGCTCCGTAAAAACATTATAAATACAAAAGGAGATGTTATGGAAAAAATTAAATTGGAATTAAATCCACTTGAAAATGGAGTTATGCTTATTTGGGAAGAAGTTAAAGAATGTGCTTTATATAAGGTTAACTTATATGCAAGAAAAAATCAGTCTTTTGTAGATGAAAATAATGTGTATGGTTACGAATCTGATTTTAAACCAGAACAAAAAATCGATATGATAAAAATGAATATTATTGACGAAATAGAAGTTGAGAGAACAAAGAAGCATTTGGCTATAAAAGATTTAGCACAACTAAATATTGATTTTAGATTTTTTATCAGTGGTAATGGGTATAAATGTAAAAGAGAGAGATTACATGACAAAGGTTATTTTGTTGAAGTTATTGCTGAAAATAGACATGGTAATGAGATTGCTAAATCAGATTTAATAAATTTTGCACCCGGAAAGAAGGAAAACAATTATGTAGTTTATGGTGGAAAGAACCAAGTAGTTTGTTAAGGAGAAAATTATGAGATATTATGAAGAAGAATTAGAAACTTTAATTAAAGCAGGAGCAAAAGTTGTTGAAATAGCTTCATTTGAATGGCAAAGAGTTCATGGATTTGTAAACTATGTTGCTGAAGATTTGAATGTTGATTGGTATTCTTGGAGCAGTGTTTCTGGGCTTAAGGTTTGGGAAAATGGAAATTTTAAAACAATTAATCCAGATTGTGTTACACTTCCAGCAGTGTTAGATTATTATATGAAAGCTGAAAATGATATGCTTTTAATATTAGAAGATTTTCATGCATATAGTAATAATCCTGTAAATATTCGATATTTAAGAGAAACAATGAGAGCACAAAACTATACAGGCAATTATAAAAAAGCAATTGTATTAAGTAGTCCAAATAAATTTATTCCAGAAGAGCTTTCAAAGGAATTACCTGTTATTGAGGTAGAATTGCCAGATAGAGATACGATAGCAGTTATTGCAAACAGTGTTGTTGGAGAATACAAAGACTATTGTATGGAAACAAATATCACACCAAAATTGTTAGAATCTGCATTAGGACTTACTGTTATGGAAGCAAGACTGGCTTTCGCTAAAGCAATAATAGAGAAAAGAGAATTAACAGAAGATGAAATTCCACTTATTATAAGTGAAAAAGAACAAATTATTAAGAAAAGTGGTCTGCTTGAATATTTCCACCCAAAGGAATATTTGTCTAATGTTGGTGGGCTTGACAATCTTAAAGATTGGATACATAAAAGAGGACAAGCATATAGTGATGACGCAAAAGATTTTGGACTTAACATTCCAAGGGGTGTTTTGTTATTAGGTATTCCGGGTTGTGGTAAAAGTTTAACAGCAAAAGCAATTGCTAATGAATGGAAGTTTCCCTTATTGAGATTTGACCTAGGAAAAGTTTTTGGTGGGATAGTTGGTGAATCTGAAAGAAATATTAGATATGCCTTAGATGTCGCAAAAACTATCTCACCTTGTGTTTTATGGATTGATGAAATAGAAAAGGGTTTAAGTGGTTCACAAAGCAGTGGTCGAACTGATGGTGGAACAAGTGCAAGGGTTTTTGGAACATTTTTAACTTGGATGCAAGAGAAGAAAGAACCTGTGTTTGTTGTTGCTACAGCAAATGATATTAGTGCTCTTCCACCAGAATTATTAAGAAAAGGAAGATTTGATGAAATTTTCTTTGTTGATTTACCATCTGCAAAAGAAAGAGAAAATATATTTGACATTCATTTGAAAAATAAAAATAGAGATGCAAAAGCATTAAATCTTGATATGAAAGAGCTTGTTAAGAAAACAGAAGGCTTTTCAGGTGCGGAAATTGAAGAAGTTGTAAATGAAGCATTATTCAATGCTTATGCAGAGAAACAACGAGATTTGCAAATGAACAATTTGCTTGAATGTATATCGGCAACATCTCCACTTTCAAGAACAATGGCAGAAACAATCTCAAATTTAAGAAAATGGGCTGAACAAAGAGCGAGAATGGCAAGCAATGAAAAGCCAGAAGAAGTTAAAGAGATGAGCGAAGATATACCAAAGTTACAACAAGAGTATAATAATCCATTTATAAGCAAGAGAAAAGATGATAGAAAATAAAATTATTGAAATAACTAAAGAAAATACATTTGATAGAGATTGGGCTATTTTCACACAAATAGAAAAAGAATTCAAAAGTGATGTTAATAGTCCATCTATTCAAGATATTGTAAACAAAATTACATTTGCAAGTCAGATTGATTTTATCCTATCTGATTGTGTTTTTCATAGAAGATTATACGAAGCGATTTTGTGGTCTTTTAATCAGGGTGGGCTAATATTAAATTTAACATATAAAAATCATGAAATTTTATCTCAATTAAAAGGATTAAAATTTAATAAGTTAGAAAAAGATGATGATATATCAATAAATTATATGTGTATTAAAGGTAAAAAAGATGGCAAACAATATGAATTGGCATTTCTTTTAGAAGATAATATTATTAAATTAGATAGTCCTATAAACTTTAAAAAAGAAGATAACAAACTAAACGATTTTCTAAATGGTTGCGAAATAATGTTTATTATTGATAATAAATATAACAATAAACATAATGATTTAATAGAGAAAGGGAAAGAAAAAAAACTTAATATTGCTTATATTATAAAAACACAAAATTTCAGTAAGGAAATTCATGATAAATTTAAAGATTTAAAAATCAGTTTGCTTGTTTGCGATAGAATTAAACCAGCAATCATATTGTTGACTAAAACAAATAAGCTTTATTGCTTAAAATATTATAAAAATATAGAAATTTTATTTGAAATTGCCAATTTGGAACATTATGTTCAAGATAATTTATATTTTAATAATAAACAAAGCAGAAATATAAAAGAATTACCAAAAAATTTCTTATGTTTTAACAATAACAAAATTGAAAATTGTTTTATTAAAGAAGAAAAACAAATTTCTATTGAAATTTCAAGCCCAACAATGGAAGATTTTATAAATGAAAACTTTGATAAATCAATAACCGACAAACATAATGACTACTCTATGGAGTGTAAAGTCGTTAAGTATAGATTTGTTTTAAATCCACCTAGATTTAACTCTGAATATAAAATTTCAGGCGTATATGATGAAATAAAAAAAGTTGCAAAAAAAGTTGCAAAATTAAATAGCGATGTTTTAATAAAAATTAAAGATGATGTAACAAATTTAATAAGTGGCACTTGGATAGAAAAAACGATAGATAATCTTTTTAATATAAGAAATTTTGTTTTAAATGTTGTTAGTAATTATGAATATAGTAATTTTGATAAGTATTGTATAAAAACTATTGATGATTTAGAAGAAAATAAAATAAAAATGTTTAATGAAGTATTGAATATATATAAATCATTAAATAAAGGTGCAGAAGTTTTAAAATATTCAAAATTTGACGAAGAAATTGATGGTTATAGAAAGACAATCAAAGATAAAGAAAGACTTATTCAAGATAATATTGAAGTCTTATCAAATAAAAGGCGAATAGAAATATTGTCAAAAAAGATAGAAGACCTTGAATTATTAAAACAAAAATTTGAAAGTAAAGATGATAATAGAGATATAATGGTGCAAAATTCTTTTTGCTCTAATTACAACAAGTGGTTAAACAAACAACAAACAAGAGTTTTATATTCTGATAGTGTTACTAGCGTTGTAAAAAAAGATTTAAGCAAAGCGGAACATTTTGAAAATTTTTTGGAAAAGAATTTATATACTTTTAATGATTATTATGATAATTTTGTAAGTTTTTTAAAACAAATTATTAAATGTTTAGTATTTCCGCTTGAATACACTGTTTATGAAAAAAATAATCAAAACTTTATTGTTATAAATTCACTAGAAGAAAATGAAAGTGTAAAAAATATATGTAAAAAGTACAATCTTTTTACAGTTGCAAAGGAGTAATTATGAGTGCAGATTATGATGATGACGATGTTTGGGACGAACCTGTTATTGATGTTGTAACAGAGAATAAAATTATTGAATTAAATATTACTACTATATCTAAAACTGAATTAGAACAAATAAGAGAAATGGCCATATATGCAAGTAATCAAAAATTGCAGAAATTAAATATTGTATTACAAAATATGAGTGTATATGTTTGTGATGACACATTATTAGTTAATGATAAATATAATATATGTCCAGAACTTATAAAAATTTCTAAAGCACTAGGATTGGATATAAAACTTATTGAATGTAATTTAAAAGGTAAAAGTTATATTATAAATGATAAATTAACTAATCTAATTAAAGCTATCGATAGCACATATAATTATGGGGAATGTGTTTCTAATATAAAAATAATTAAAGAAGTAAAAGAATTAATACAAAACAACAAATTTACATATAATACAAATTCAAGTTTAAGTAGATATTTACATGAGATTGTTAGAAATGGGAAGTTAACAATTGAAGGAACTCAAAAGATAATATCAACATATGAAGATGGAAGATTAGTTGGGCAAGAGAAGCAAGATATAATATCTAACAAAGATGAAATTAACAAAACATTGACAAAGTTTTTATTTGAAACAAGTGAAGTCTTAAAAACTGCTAATGACAATTTAAGAGATGGAACTGCAGAACTATTATATAGTAGAGCAAGGCAAATGGGATATGCTGTAGAAGAAAGTAGAAATGGAGATAAAATTGAACTTGTTCTTGTGAGGTATGAATAATGGCAGAAAAGAAAATCGTTGTTAAAATTGATAGTAAAGGCAATTTAAATGCTGAAACTTTTGGAATGTATGGGACAGAGTGTTTAGATGAACTTGATAAATTGTTGAAGAATATTGCAAGAAATGGAAAAACTACAAAAAAGAAAGATTATTATGAACAAAAAACTACTTTAGATGATAAGGTAACAAATACAAATGATTAGTTATTATGATTATCAAATAATTGAAAACGAACATTTATATGGGCCAGGTAAGAGATTACTTTTATTTTTACAAGGTTGTTCTTTGCATTGTGAAGGTTGCGTAAATAAACATTTATGGGATTTTAAAAAGAACAAATTAATAGGGATGAATGATATTCTAAACATTTGTGAAAAAGAGAAAATTGATGGAATAACATTGCATGGTGGAGAGCCATTAGATCAAGCAAAAGATTTGCTGGAAGTTGTAAAAACATTGAAAGAGAAAAAATATACAGTAATTCTTTTTACAGGATATAACAAAAAAGAAATTAAAAGTAGTGCCTTAGCAGTTTGGAAACTTGCTGACATTGTAATAAGTGGTAGATTTATAGTCTCTAAACAAAATTTTTATTTGCAATTCAGAGGTTCTACAAATCAAAGAGTAATTACACATAAAGGAAAATATAAAAACTACAAAGTAAAAGATGGAAAGACCGTATCTATTTTATCCATAGATAG
>CALWTH010000001.1 GCA_944384405.1 uncultured Clostridia bacterium | reverse complement strand
AAATCTGTAATTGTTTTTGGTGACTCAAAATCTGCACCGACAAGTCGTTCAACTACTGCTGGAACATTAAGATTAGAAGAATAATAAAATCTCTTTTTAAAAATTTCAGTCGAACCTAGTGCTTTCTCTACATACTTTTTGACATAACTGTTACATCTCTCTCTGCTTGCAATTCGTGTTGCTGTTGTAAAACCATATGTAAATGTTGTTATGTTATATACAGGAAGTCCGTCGGTGTCGGTTAGTTCGTGGTCATTTTTTGTTTGTTCAAAAAATGTTTTACTTGCAATTTTATTTTTGTATCTTGCCCACGAACAACAAACCTTACCACTGTTTTCAAGCCCTAACTGTTTTGTGCTGATTCCATTGATAAGCAAATGAAAATGTATACAATTATCTTCATGTCTTTCAGGAAAGCACATATAACCAAGTGTAGGGAATTGCTTCTTCATGTTGTTGATATACTTTTGGTATGCATTAAACACTTGTAAATCGTCTGTTCTGTCAATTCGTTCTTTATCGAAAGTGAGTGTACAGAACCAGTCAAAATCATTCATAGAGAGAAGCATATTCATTGCAATTTTTGTTCTTCTGAGTGAAGCATTCATTGAATTTAGTACTTCACTTTTTTTGTATGTACTTACTTCACCAGTTTCGGTGTTTAGTTTATATCTTATTCCGTCAATATCTATTGGACGACTTTTCTTTTCTACTTGTTTGTTAGACTTGAAATACAAAGATGTTAAAGTCTTTTCTCTGTAAATTCTATCTTTTTGAAACAAGTAATAGGCAGTTTTTTGTTGCTGTATATTCTCCATAAAAACTCCTATTTTAAAAAATTTTAAAAATTAAGATCAAATATAGACATTTGACTATTTCTCAAAACTAATTGTTCATAAATTTGAGTTATTGTAAATTTCCTATTCCATTTTTCACTGGCTTTGTTTTGTGTTTTTTGAAGTTCTACAAGTTGCATAAACAAATCATTATGATTTTTGTATAGCCAATCTAATTCACAATTTCTTTGATTGGGACAAAACCAACAGCCATTTCGTTTTGTAAAACTATAAATAGGGCTTAATAAACCATATTTTTCACAAAGTTCTTTTGCCATTTGTTCGGTATAACCATATTTTTCAAGTAAAGATATTTTACATTTATCTTTGTGTAAAGTTTCCAATCTCTTTGGCTCATCAATGGCTATGCCTACATATTGCTTATAATCGTCTTTTATGCTTTTATAAAATTTCCTAATAGGTGGCATTTTGCAATCTCTGTTTATGCAACATTTAAAACCAATCGGAAATGCTCTAATCATTCCCTTATGTTTTCCACGAGTGATAACTCTATGAAATTCACTTAAGAAGTCCAATTCGCTTTTTACCACTAAAACTTTATACCCAAATTCTTTTTCTATCTTTGGAATAGCAATATTATAAATAAAATCTCTATGTTCTGGCACTTCGCCACTAATATTGTTTTTATTATCAAACATAACTTCACTATAAATAATTAAGTCCAAAGGTTCTTTATTTTTATAAGCAAGTATTATTTGTGCCAAACTGTCTTTACCAAAACTACAGGATGCGACGTATTTCATTATTATATCTCCATCTCCAAACAAAAATCATTCCGTTGAGTGTTACTATTGTCAAGTAGAGTAACACTCTCGCACAAGGCAGGGACAAGCCCACTGCCTTTGTGCGAAAATGCTTGAGTACTTAACTCATACATTTTTTCGTGGGCGCTGCCCACACCCGCAAGGAGCAACGCCCCTTGACCCAAGTATCACTCGCCGTTGGGCGTCAATTCCCCAAAGAATGGGAAATTGGAGCGGAGAGTGTATTCGCTTGTAATCTTGTCAAGGGAGCGAATTTATTTCCCGTAGGGCATAAAACTCGCTCTTTTTCCTTGACAAGTTTACTTCGCTTGCTTCCGTTTCTTCTTCAACTTATTACAAAGCCGTTGTTGTTTTAATGTTTCTTTTTTATCAGCCTCATACAGGGGTCTAAGCCCAGAAAAATAAATTTTTAGTTTCTGAAAAATGCCAAGTTCAAAGCCCTTTTCTTGAAGATATAGCAAGTTATATATTTCAATTTCTTTAAACTTTTTCTTTAAATTTGCATAAATATATTTATCTATTTTTTTCAAAAACTTTTTATCAATAAAATCTTCTGTATCAAGAGTATGCGACCAAGTTGCAGAAAACTCATCAAGAGTTTTGTTTATAAGTTCATTCTTTTTAAAATCCATTATCTCGATGTTCTCCTTTGATAAAAGTTTTCTGGCAACTCGTCGTCATTTTCTTGCAAGTACTTGATGTATCCTTGAATTGTATTTTCTGTTGGCTCTGACTGATGATAATCAATATCTTCATCCAAATGACCGTCATAAAATTTAGGTTTGCAGGACTGACTGTCATAACAATCAAAAACATTATAATCTGCTGTAACTTCTTCTTCGGTGTAACATTCTTTATCTTTCTTGCCAGATGACATATATCTATCAAAAAGACTGCTATTTTCAATCTTTCTTATCTTCCAAGTCATTCCAAGAATTTTGCTTTGTTTATCTGTATGGACTGTAAGTTTTACAATCTCTATAAACTGTGCAAGTTCTCGAATATTGACATCTATAAGCATTGGTCGTTGTGTATCAAGATAGATATCTAAATTGTTATGACCGTGTTGTTCATACCACCTAGATTGCCACTCGGGGAAGTACATTGACATACGGCTATTAAGATATTTTTGTGCTTCGGTTATTCCAATGCATTCATAAGGTAAATTAAAATGTGTTTTTACAAACTTATTTTTAAAACCTAATCTATATGGATTGATTAAACGGCTAAATCTAGGACTATACCTAAACTTTTTGCCAATTATTTCATA